>CASFZH010000045.1 GCA_949299115.1 uncultured Helicobacter sp.
TTTAATCCTTTTAGTTATTATGAAAAGAGACTCTTTGATTTCTTTGATTCTATTTTTAGTCAAGAACCACAGAAAGCTTTTAGGAGAGGGAAAGGGCAGGTATTAGAACAACACAAGACCAATTTAAAGAAAATGTATAGAAAATTTTACACTATATACTATCCTCGAGAGTTTTTGAGAAAATGGCGACATAGAATTAGGCAATTCTATCAATAAGATATAAACATCAAATACTATTTACCGTATAATATGTGGTGTGATAATAATAATTAATTCTTCATTTCGTTGTGTTTTACTTTCTTTGCCAAATATTCGTTTCAGTCCTCTTGTCTCACCAATCTTTGGAATGGCTTGTGTTGTGCTTTGGGAAACATTATTTATCAAACCGCCAATAATCACTCGTTGCCCATCTTTAAGTTTCACAATAGATGAAAGTTGATTTGTGCTAAGATTGGGAGGTGAAGTAAGGGCTTGCGGGGTGTTTTCTAACTCTGGATCTTTTGTCTTAGTAATAGAGGGATTAATACGCAAAATAACCTCATCTTTACTAATTGAAGGTGTAATATCAAGTAGAATTCCCGCAAAAACACTTGGATATTGTGTGCTAGTATTTTGAATTGTATTGTTAGTATTGTTAGATTGGAATACTAAATTTTGCGAATATCGTAAGACAGAACCAACACTAATGATAGCTGGTTGATTATTGAGAGCCATAATCTTTGGATTGCTAAGACTACGTAGGTCTCCGTAAGTTTTTAAGAGATTGATAATAGAACGTAAATCAGTGCTGTTATTTCCAAGTGTAAAGATACTGCCACCATTACCAAATACCGCATTAAAAGCTGATTGTGTGGGATTTAAGATTCTAAAAATTTCTTGCCAATCAATACCTACATTGGTTGAGCTAAAATGTGTAAGAGAGAGAATCTCTACATCAATAGCTACCTGTAAATTCATTTTAGATTGCAAATTTTGTAGAAAAAGACTTACTTCTTTCATTTTATTTTTTGTAGTCCATACGGAAATTAATCCCGCTACCTTATCGATCATAAATCTGTCACCAACTTTTGAATCCAATAACACATTGAGTCTTGATTCAATATCTACCCAAAAATTAATTTCATCAATAGAATATATTTTTGTCCCACTTTTACCAAATTGATTATTATTATAATTCATTTGATTACGCAATTGATTCTTAAGAGACATGCCATCAAGATAACTAGAAAATTGCTGATTATATGAATTCATAAATGGGTTTGCTTGTAAATTTGGTTGATAAAGATTGAATCCGTAATTTCCATAGCCACCGCCATATAATCCACTTGACAAGCCTCCATATCCTTGGTGTTGCTCTTGTGAAAATAGAACATCGGTATTGCTCTGTGCCATACGTGTACTTGATACATAATTAATCTCAAATATTTGCATATTATGGTCTTTAAGTAGCAATCTGTGTGGTTGTATTTCATAAAAAATATCATCTAGTAAAATGTTTAAAATAAAATCAAGTCCTTTTTGTTGAATATTAATAATATCAAGATTGCCAAAAGTTTCTTCTGTTTTACGTTTTAGTGCTGGATTTTGATTATATTGAATAGAAAAATCACAATCTTTTGCAAGCATATTAAGAATGATTTTTGAACTTAACTTTTCATCTTTTCTAAGATTAAATTTCTTACCCACACATTTTGGAGAAAGGGTCGCAATATCTATGTAAGATTGCTGTAATGGTATTGTGTCGGTTTCATCACTAGAATATTTATCATCAAGACTTGTTATTTTAGTATCAATATGGTTTTGTTGTAACATAGGATAAAAATCCTTTTTGGTTAATCCCTCATCAAAACTATTGATATAAGAAATCATATTAGGATATTGTGGTAAAAATTTTGTGAGATATTCATGGTAACTTGGAAATGTTGTATTATCTGTTATAGTAGTCTGAGCAAAATGTTTAAGGAAATTTGTGTAATGTATAGAACGGACGGAATATATTTCAAAAGCATTACGCAAATCATACAGAATTGAATAATAATTTGCCATATTCTGTGAATGCGGTATATATGGCTGCTGTGTGATTTTTGAAGAACTCTCCTCTTTCTTTTCTATGTGTTGATTTTGGGAATCATAAATTATATTAGAATCAGGGTATGTTTGCAGTATATCTTTTTTATATTGTAGCATTGTAGATTCTGCATTATGAGAATTGGCAAACACATTTGCAATACCATAAAACACATACAATATCCAACAAAATCTCATGATATATTTATGCCGTACTATACAAAAATCTGATGAATATTTTAGCTATTTTTATGACTTTAATGATTTTCCACAAATCTTACTCAATTCTGGATGTGTCTCAAATACACGTGAATTTTGTCTATTGTCATGCAGATAATTTTGATATTTTATTTCCAAATTATCCATATTATCTGTGATAAAATCTTGATTCTCTTGTACTTCTGATGAATGTTCTAGTTCTGTAACACCCAATAACGTATCAAACTCCTTTTCTAAAATCTCACTTTCATCAATGTTTGTTGTAGACTCAATGTTATTACATTCTCTTTCATCTTGCATAATTGATTCTGTATTTTGACTAGATTCTAAGATTTCTGATAAATTTAGTATTGGGTTATCTGAATGTATAAACTTTTGCGGAGACTCATCATTTTGCGATAATAAGTCATCATTGAATAGGGCAGATACGAAATGTTCAGAATTTTCTACTCCAAATTGCAGTGCTTCATCAACTGATTGCAAATTTATTCGCACATCTTCTTCTACATCTTGAGATACATGTATTTGTGTTGGTATTTCTACATTGCTATCAGAAATAAATTGTGCAGAAATAAATTGTCTATGCTGTGTTGTGCTATCATCTTGCAATGTGCAATCTCCACTGTATGCAGTATCTGTATCCATCACATCCGTCATATCAGATAGAGTGAATTTAAACGAAACATCAGAATCATTTTGATTATCCATTATCTCATTATCACAGCTGTGTGTCGCTTGTAAAAGATTCTCTGATTCTGTATTATTAGAATCATCTGACAGCATATCCAACTTTTCAATAAGCCGTTCGCTTTCTAGCTGCATATGCATCAAATCATCTTGACTTAAATTACTTTGGCTTTGATACAAATCCTGTGAAGAAGAATTGGTATCATCAAAATATTGTGATTCTGACGATGTATTAACATGCTGTATCTCATCAGAATCACATTGAGATTCTAAACTTTGCTTGATTTCTATGGTTGCATCATTATTTTCTGTTATACCGAAGAAAGCCAAAACATCGCGATTCTGCAGCATGTATTCATCTTGTGTTTCATTATTATCAGATTCTAAAAATTCTAAAGATTTAAAGTGCATCGATTTGTTAACAGAATCTATGTTCTTTATATCAGTTGAGTTTATGTCAATATCTGACTGCAATGTTAGTGAATCTTGATTGATAGAATCTCGTTCTAAAACACAATCTTGTGCTTCTTGCCCTTTAGTTATCACATCATCTTTGATATAAGAATCCGAGCTTTGTATGCTATTGTCATCAGACTTTATATCGCAATCTTGCAATTTTTTTTGTTCTAAAAATATAGCTACATTTTGAGTTTTTAAATTCTCATTGTGTAATGTGGAATCTAATGAACCCAACATATTTTCAAGATTTTGTGTTGGATTATCATCTCTATATGTTTCATCTGCTATATCTTGTTGTGTATCCTCTAAAATTTCATTTTGTCTACCATTATGGACAGAAACTGTATCTTTGCTACATGCTACATCATTTTTTTGAAAAGTATCAAATTTATGATTGTGCTCTAAATCTAAAAATTCAAAATTCTCATGTTGTAGTGTCTGCAATCCTTGGATTAAGTCATTTGTTATTTCGCTCACTGATGAGGTAGAATTTTCTTCTATCTCCTGCTGTACTGCAGAATTTTTTTGTTTTAATTTTTTTTCTACACTTTGTAATTCAGCAAATAAAAAATCTCTCCATTCTTGTGTAACTAGCTCTTTTGCTGTAATAAAAATATCTTTATCTCCCCTTCCACTTACATTAACCACAATGATTTTATCACGAATATTTTTTGCAATGCGTATGACTCCTGCTAAGGCATGACTTGATTCCAAAGCTGATAAAATACCTTCATGTCTTGCAAAAAACTGCATTGCTTCTAAGGCTTGTTGATCACTTACTCCAAGAAACTCTATACGTCCTATGCTCGCTAAATGTGCTAGCTGTGGTCCCACACCCGCATAATCAAGTCCTGCACTAATGGAATGAGTATTGTCAATTTGTCCATACTGATTCTGCAAAAAATATGACTTATAGCCATGTGCAATACCGATATTTGCACAGCTTTTTTCACTTAGTCTCATTGCATTTTTACCTTCCAAAAAATTATCACCACCTGCTTCCACACCAATAAGTTTTACCCGTTCTTCTTTTAAAAAAGCACTAAATGCTCCCATAGCATTACTTCCACCACCAACACATGCAATGACATAATCTGGTAAAACATGAATAGTTTTTTGTAGCTGTTTTTTGATTTCTTTTCCAATAATTTTTTGGGCTTCGCGTACAATATCTGGATAAGGATAAGGACCCAAAGCACTCCCTAACACATAAAAAGAATTATCGGGATCTTTACTCCATTCACGTAAACATTCATTAACAGCATCTTTAAGCGTTTTAGTCCCACTTTTTACGCTTATTACCTTCGCTCCAAATTGCTCCATAATAAATACATTTGGACGTTGTCTTTGTATATCAATTTCACCCATAAAAATTGTGCAAGGAATATTTAAAAATGCACATACACTCGATACTGCAACTCCATGCTGTCCAGCACCTGTTTCAGCAATAATATGTTTTTTATTCATTTTTTTTGCCAAAAGAACTTGGGCTAATGCATTATTGATTTTATGAGCACCTGTATTTGCCAATCCTTCAAACTTTAGATAGATATGATTACTAAGGATTTTAGAAGTATTTTTTGCATATATAAGAGGTGTTGGTCGTCCAGCAAAAGTTTTGAGTAAAAATTTCAATTCCCTTTTAAAATCTTTATGTTTGAAAATTTGTTTATATCCTCTTTGTAAATTTTTAAGTGATGGATATAAAATTTCTGGCACAAAGCAACCTCCAAAACTCAAATCACCTTCACCAAAGTATCCATTTTTACTCTCTAAAAATATTTGTTTTTCCATTTGACTTTTATCCTCAACACTCTATGCAAAAATTTTGTCAATTACCTTACAGAATCCGCTGATTTTAAACTACACTGATGAAAATTACATAGTTATCAATGTGGGCTGTATCTCCAAAATGTAATTCTTTATAACTTTTAAGAAAATTTTATAACATTCTATCATGATTTCAGTTTTTTGCAACTCTATTTATAAAAATAGTAATATTTTTGACTTTTAATGTGAATTTTTACTCATAACCAATGACTAAAAAATATCTGAAAAATCTTTTGAGCCCTAGAAACTCAAAAGCTAAATCTTAAATAAAACAAAGGAGTAAAATGAAAAATAAGCTCCATTACGGAGCTATAAAAGGAGTGGAGAGTAACAAAATCTTTACCTGTGGGGTAAGTAAAGATTCTGGAAAGCCTAGCATGTAGGGAATTGGAGGGGGTAACCTCATGCTAGGCTACGCTCTAAATTAGAAACGCAATGAAACTATAACAAATTTTCAATCTCTTGTCAAGCAAAATGTAAAAAAAAGTTTACATTTTTTGCATAAATTTGAATTTTTTCTGTAAAAATCAGGTTTTAAAAGCAAAAAATGTATAGTTTTGAAACAATTTCTTATAATTTTGCATATTTAAAAATAAATCATAAAAATGTATATTAGTGTGCTTCAATGTATTCAACATTATCTGGTGGTTGAAAAATAAAAATTTGTGAATCAATAGGAATATTCATTTTAACATTACTAAAAACAATGGAAACGTTGTTATCTAAACTATCTTTATAAGAAAGCAAATAAGGCAACGAATCTTTTACCACAACGGAATAGATTACATTCCCAATTGTAGTCTGGTATGTGTCATTTGCGGTTTTTTTTACTTGTTTTAAAATACGAATAAAATCCACATTTTCCTTTAATGTTCCTATTGTAACTTGCTGTAATTGTGGTTCATAAATATAGGCCACATTCTTTTCCAAATACACTTCTTTAACCAAGGGTTTATCGTATTCCCATTTTACCTTATTGTTTGCCGCATAAATTTTGCCACTATAAAGTACTGGAATAGCTCCCCGTTCCCCTTGTATTTGTTGCTTGAAATCAGCTTGTAAACTACTAATATTACGCCATATTTCAGCCGCATATACACTTTGTATAGAAGATATACATAAGACTATTAGATATCCTATAATTGTTTTCATGCTTTATCCTTCTTTATGATTCTGCTGTATTCCAAGATACGCATAAATTTGTGTAGAATCTAAAATCTTTGCATTATATTTGATTGTTACCACATTTTCTTGTGTGTTTTTATACCACTCTATAACCCCTATTAATGTGTTAAGAGATTCTAAATTATCCATTATATCATGAGATGGAATATAAAGCGTTTTTGTAGCATTAGGGTTTTTAATTGTTATAAAAACAAAAAGAAACCATATAACCATACAAATCATTAACGTGATGAATAATATCCAATGCCATGTCATAATAGATTCATAGGTGCTAAAATTCCCTCCTATTATCGCTCCAATAAAGCTACCACCAAATCCTGCTGCACTAAAATCTCCAATTACGGCACCTCTATTTTTTGCCCTTGCATATTTGCTTATTAATCCCTGTAAAAGAGCTTCTTGCATACTAAAAGCTGCAAAAAATAATGCAAGAGCGATTCCAAAAATAGCAACATTATCAATCCATAATGCCATACATAAATAAGCAATACAAAAAATAAGAATGCTTGCTAATAAAACTTCCTTGGCTTTCCCCCTTTTTTCACTCAATATAGAAGTTGGTCCTAAAGCAAGAACGCCTACAACAATAGCTGGGACATAAACAATCCAAAAATATGTTTTTTCTATATGTTCATTAAGAATGATTGGAGCTAAGGCGAATGTCAAAACCATTAAAAGCTTTTCAACAAATCCACTGCAATTTATAGCAAAAATACTTATTTTAATATTCTTTTCTATATCTGCATTTTGTTTATGATCTGGGTATATGTAGGTAATTTTTGGTGTTGGTTTTACAAAAATAAATGTTATGCAAAGAGATAATAGCGTTACACAAGCACTTAGTATAAAAAGAGAATTAAGTCCATAATGTGCCCCTAAGATTGAGCCAAGAAACATAGAAATCACAAAGCTTACAAAGATTCCAACTCCCATAATTGCCATAGCACTTGTTCGTTTTTCTTCTCTTACAGAATCTGCAACCAATGTGGTTAAAAGTCCTCCGATAGCACCCATTCCTTGTATACAACGCCCAATAATCAAATAATAAATAGAGGTTTCAAACATACAAACAATAGAACCAATAAAAAATATTATAAGACCTAAAATAAGAATGGGTTTCCTCCCGTACTTATCACTTAGGCGACCAAATAAAGGTTGACACAATGCTTGAAAAAGATATGGTGTGCCAATAGCCAACCCAATAGTCCATTCATTAGCATGTGGCATTGTGGCAATAAGCAATGATATAACAGGTAAAACAATAAAAAGCCCAATAAATCGAAAAATTAAGATGCTTAGAAATGGTAAAATTGCAATAAACATACTATACCTTGATTCAATAAAAGTGTTTCTTAGAATTTAGAATTATACACTGTATTAGTATAACTTTATGTAATATTAATTTTTTGAATGTTCTTAAGTCTTGCATACACCATATTTCTACGCTATTGTGATATACTAACAATTATTATAATTTTACAGAATCTCTATTTTATTAAACTCAAGCATAGTTTATGATAAATGATAAATCATGATTATGAGCAATATATGCACTAATTAGATAGTCTTTATATTTTTAGTCATAGCTACTAAATGGTATTTTTTAATGTTGTTATTTCTCTATGTTTATATCTATTCCTATGGAGACAAACAAGCATTAAATCTTTGTTATATCCTGATTTATGAAAATCTCAACATCAAGTTTTTGAGTCTTTTAGTATTTATGTCGCGTTCTCTCTATCAATCATATAGCCCTGTTATATTATGAAAAAAGTTGACCATTTTTGATTATAATTTTTCCCTTCAAAATTACCTTATTAAATTGTCTTATATAAGAATCTAAATCTGGACACATATATAAGACATATATATGTGTTCCCACTCCCCCTTTCTTTACAGTCTTATACCAATCTTTTAAAGTAGATTCAAATTTGCATATATCAGATGTTTTGCCATATGTCGTGAATATATCTCTATTTTTTACTTGTGCTTTAGCGGATAGCCCTAAGTCTACATACAATTTCGGCTTTTCATCTTTCTCATATCACAGCCAATATGTCCATCTCTATAACATCTCTACATCTCATATAGATTTTATCTACTATTATCTTTTTATCAAAGATATTGCAAGTCATTTACTAACTTTTAAAATATAAATCATAAATTGACCATTATAGTCTCTTATTAAATCCATATTCTCTTCCTCCAATATGCCACATACTATACCATTATCATCAATTTTATAGGTATCTTGACCATACTTATTTATAATCTCTAAATGATATTTTTCACATATATTGTTTATAATGTGAGACGTATAATGCTTATAATGGAATTTATTGGGATTCTTCTCTAAAGATAGTATTTCGTCATTAGGAGTAGATAAGAATAAATAACCACCATCTTTTATAGCATATACCAAAGTTTCAATAAAAGCATTATCATCTTTTACATGCTCTATTGATTCAAAAGAGATAATCAAATCGTATGTATCTTTTTGCAATACAAATGGAAAGAATCTGGTTTGATATTCTATTCTATCTTTAACACTATAATACTTTTTTGCCAATTGTATAGCTTCCTTAGAAGCATCTATGGATAATAGACATATAGTGCTTATATTGTTGGCAATTATAAACGAACCATATCCATTTCCACAAAAAATATCAGCCCCTATGATATTTTTATTTGCAAATTTAGCTTTGATAAATGCACAAGCTAATTCGTAGCGATATATGTGATCCTTTCTTATGCCTGACAAATCATTAGATATTTGTCTTTCTCCACTATTTAATGAAAAATCTTTTCTATATATATATATCTTATCTTTACACATCTTTATTAACATTGTGATTGTTTGTATTATTTTTTGTAAGCTTCGTTTCATCCACATTGACCTCCGTAGTATATTTAAAAATTGCGTGATTCATGATATTACAATCTATCATGAATCGTATTTTGTGAACCTTGTTTTAAGGCTTTCTTTCCATTTTTTAGATGGTATCCATCGAGTTATTGTGTCGATATGTATGGTGTTAAGATATGTCCCTACAACATTTTTTATAATGTTGGGGGATTTAGACAATATGTTATATCGAAACAATTCATTATCATCTATTTTGCCATCGGGTCGCTGCGTTACTCCACCTAAACCACCACAGTTCGAACATATCCCCCCCCCCCCATTCTATGTATTCTCCATTTATTAAACTCTTTTGATGAATAAAGGGCTTGTAGCGATGTATCATTGATATTGCCAAAATTACATGATAAGTTAAAATTAGTACAACAAGTTGTTATGTATCCTTTATAGTTAAAATTTACAACATTATATGGTTGATTACAGAGATAGGCACCTATGCGACTATTCCTCTCGGGATTAATGCCAGTAAAAGAATGTTTTTTTACATGTAGAATCTCGCATTGTAAACTTTTAAAATATTGTTGAAATGAATCAAACTCTCCATTATTGTGTTCATTTTCTGTAAATCTTACTCTTATATTGGTTGTTATTTCTGAATGTTTGCGTTTGCAATCCAATAATGTCTTAATATTATTTAATACCACAGGCAATTGTTTAGCATATCCATGAATTTTCTCATAAGTAGCACTATTGATAGAATCTACAGAAATCTGTATATCAGTTAATGAAGTTAAAAGCTGATATGGGTCGTATTTGTGAATCAATGTGCCATTTGTATTAATGAGTATAGTTGTAAAATGATTCTTGTCTTTAGCATATTGTGGAAATTGTAAAAAACTTTGTGCCATTAATGGCTCTCCCATTGGACCACACAAAGAAAGCCATCGTAAACTTTTTATTTCACAACCTTCATCTATTATCTTTTTATATGTGTCAAAATGTATTGTAGATTCTTTATCTTTTAATACTTCTTTTAAATATTCTGGTCTATTTGCTCTCCAACAAAAAAAACATTTTTGGTTGCAATTAGTTGTTAAATCAATTATTAAACTTGTAGGTTTATATAACATGTCGTTCTCCTTAAAAATTAGTGTATCACATTAATCTCTTATCATCACATCGTATATTGTATTCACGAAAATATTCTTTTCGCAGTTTTATTAGGTATTCTATAGCATCTTCAATTTCACATCGTTTTTTTGTATCGGGACATACATAGTGTGTATACATTATGTATGCTATATAAAAGACCTCCTCTATGCTTCTTTTGTGGGTTCTTCGCTTACATTTTTGATAGTCTATTGTAAGCCCATAGCCTGCATAAAAAGGCATACCAAAAACATGAACTTCTTTATTTAACAATAATGCTTCAAATCCTAATTGCGAAGTGCATACATATACTTTATCCACTATTTCTAAGAGACATAGAGGATTAATTGTATCGGTTAATAAGTATATATTATCTTGTTCTTGTGTATCATGCTTAGAATAATATGTCATCTTTCTTGGACTATTTACTGCAAGAGAATCTGGATGTGTTTTTATGATAATATCGTGATGAGGATTCTGTGTTATAGCATTTTGCAACATAATTTTAAATGTGTTACTATTAGCCAAACCGTATTCTATTGATTTATCTCCATAGCTTTGGTCAATAACTAAAACTTTTTTTGTATATTTTCTGCCTATTTTAGGTGTATATATTGGCTGGTGATTATATTTTGTTATTTTATTGTCTACAAGTTTTTTTATAATATTTTGTGCTCTATTTATTTTATTATTATCTAAAAAAATTGCCCTATCATTTAGCATATATTCTAGTGTAGAACAGCTTTTGGCATAAAAGTGAGGGTAATTTCCAAATGTATAAGCTATAGAGTATCTATACTTAATTGGCTTAGTAGTATCTGTCCATGTAGTACATGAGCGTATAAAACCATCTTCTTGTATTACAAGGTGTTTATTATGTACTAAATTTTTATATATAAGACTATCATCAATACCATGATGAATTACTAAATTTGCCTTGTTATAGTCTATAAACTTATGATGAAAGAGAAATTGAGAATAAAAAAAGTGAGAATCTCTATCTGTCGGATAATTTACATATATCTTATTGTTGTAAGACATATATATATATATATATATAACTTGTATTTATTACGGTTGTATCGCAAGATTCTATTAAGTCTAAAATACAACTTTAATCTATTTTTATATGTTCTAAGTAATGTAACAAAAGTATGTATGTTCAATAGATACCTCAAATATAAAATTCCTTGACTATTCTAATCAAGGATAGTAAATAAGAAGCACAAGACACATTATTTTATCATTTTTGCCACAGATACTTTTACATAAATTCACACAGCAATTTCATATATGCTTTCATGTTAAAAACTATTTTACTCTAAATATTTATTCTATAATATTTTTTATTGTTATTTAGAAAACTATGTTATATTATAACACTTCAAATGTTTCAAGAAAGGATTTTTATGAAAAATGTTGCATTATCGGTTACTGCTTCTTTATTTTTACTGTCAAGTATTAACGCTGCTACCTTGAAAAAAGAAAGCATACGTGTTAATTTTGAGGGATATAAGACTGAAGAGATGGTTGGTGTAAAAGGTGAGTTTAAAAATATACAATATAAGCTTGGTAAGGATACTAAAAGTATAGCTGGTACTCTTAAGGGTGCAAGTGCCATTATTGCTCCTAATAGCGTAGACATGGAAGAAGGCAATGAAGAAATCACAAAAAATATAATTAACGCATTCTTTGCCACTTTGCTTCCAAAGAATGGCAATGTACAGGTGAATTTTAGGGACGTTGTTGAAGGAAATAATAAAGGTGTGATTAGTGCCCAAATTACTATTGGGAATCAAAGTACAATCATTCCGCTCACATATATGGTTAACAACAATAAATTTGAGGCACATGGACAGCTTGATTTGCATGTTTTCAATAATGCAAATAAGGCTTTAAAAGCTCTAAGCGATGCTGCTCCTGGACACGGTGGAATCAGTTGGCCACTTGTGGATATTGTAGTAACTGCAGATATTCAGAAATAATTATATATGCGGCATAACAAAGTCGTATACTATGCTACTTTGATTTACTGGTAGCATAGAATCATATATAATATTTTCAATTTATATTTTATATATGATTATATGATTCTAATATAACTTAATATAATACAAAAAAGAGAATGCTCTAATTTTTATCACTTCATCTTTATATCATTCTCACGGACTTATCACTTACCTAAGCATGAGCGTGTCAAATCACTTGTTGGCAACAGACGTTTTTGAGCAATTGTGCAAATAAAATTCCGCACTTCATCACTTGAAATAACAACATTACGTTGTTTTGGGTTATTCGTTGTATAAAGAAATCCAACAAAATTACCACTTCCGTTAAAAAGCGGTAAGCCATGAATTGCACTATGTTTTTGAATATTAACAAGACTCGAAGATTTGTAATGCAATGTATTGTTTTCTGCAATAAAAGGGAATAACACATTATCCGAACGTGATAACACTGTGCTTTTTAACATGCCAGTGCGAATTGGAGTAAAATAATGTAAATTAATACGTTGGTGATAGAAGCTCTCTGGTCTTGTATTGCAATAAATATCAGTATAATTTTCTGCACGTAATAAAGAGAGTTTGTTATCTGTTGCTCGCAAACGCAACATAGCAAAACACATAAGAGAATTCGTAGAATCGTCTTGCATTTTTGCCATAACGCTTCTAAGATATGCTCCCTCTTCTGTCATTAGGTCTGCTGCTGCAAGTGTATAACCATCTTTTAATAAGATTCCATACCCTTGCTTTTGCACTCCATTGTCAAAAAGTGCAGTTAAAAAAACTACAGAATATAAAAAGTTTTTTTTATATCTTCCAAGCTGCGGCATAGCACCACTTGAAACAAAGGCTGTTCCTTGAGACCGTTTTGTAGTGTGCTTATTTTCTTGTTGTAAGCGGTTAGGTGCATTATATTGAGATACATTTGATTTTTTGTTTATAATAACACCAGGATCATAGGTACTGTCTGCATGAGATTTTGAATTATCAAATTGGTTGCAGTCCCCATATAAATCATTGCAATCAAAATCTTGACTATCAGCATACATTAATGACGGAGATAATAAAATACAACAAAATAATAACATAGCACAAAAAGAGTTATATATATTCATCTACACAAACCTTTTTTAAATATTTTAATTTTATCAAATCTCATTATGAGATAATTTATAAATACAATCCAAGTAATTTATAGCTTTATAGAAAAATTGTAATATACAAATATATGGAATTATTCATTGATTCCATTTTATATCTAATTGCCTTTATATGACCTTAAAAAACGATAAAATAGCAAAGATTATTGCAAAACAAATAAAATTATAGTATAATCCGATTTCTATAATTTTAATAAGGAATGTATATGCAAGCTATATTTAAGCACGGAGGCAAGCAATACAGGGCACAAGTAGGAGATATTCTTTTGCTTGACAAATTAAGCCTTGAGCCAAAGTCAAAGCTAGATATTACCGAGGTACTAGCTATTATTAATCAAGACAATATGGAAACTGGTAAGCCTTTCATTCAAAATGCAAAGGTGGAATTAGAGGTTATTAATGAAGGTAGAGGCAAGAAAGTCATTACTTTCAAAAAACGTCGCAGAAAAGATAGTAAAACTAAAAGAGGTTTTAGACGAGATTTTACTCGCGTTCGAGTTAAAGAGATACATAAGGAGTCATAATGGCACACAAGAAAGGTCAAGGTAGCACACAGAACAATAGAGATTCTGCTGGTAGAAGGTTAGGTGTTAAAAAATTTGGTTCAGAGTTTGTGCGAGCAGGAAATATTATTATACGTCAACGTGGCACAAAATTTCATATTGGAAATAATGTTGGCATTGGCAAAGATCATACTATTTATGCGCTTATTGATGGTATTGTTGTGTTTCAGCAAAAAACAAAGCAACGTAAAAAGGTTTCTGTGATTCCAAAAGATTCATAATCTCATTTTTAAAAGTATACTATACTTACAAACTCAACAGAATCTCACAAGTTAGACAAAGATAACCTACAAATATAATGAAAATAAAACATAGATAAGGTATTGCATAATTCGCCTTAATGACTACCCACAAATTACCATTGATTGCACTCTAGCTGAAACTCTCAGGGCATACACAAGACAAGATAATATAGCCACACTAGGCTGGGGAGTAAGCTATATATGCCAAAGGCTATGGCACGATAATCCAAGCGATGCTAAAGAATTAAGTGAGCTTATCTATATAGATTCTCATTTACTAGACTTTATAGAATCTATCCCTAATGAGACAATGCAAAGCATAGTTAAAGAGGTATTGCCAAGAATCACATTGCAAGAGTTTAATATCGATAAGAAGCAACCAAGACACAAAGCAAGATTTTATGTAGAGCTAGATTGGGATAAGTTTTATATGCAGTTTCCCATAATGCAAGAGTTAAAAAGCGAATTTATGAATCTCAAAGAGCATTTTGGTAGAGAATCTGAATTTCACGAACAATTCACAACCTTTCTTAATGATACTATGCCCGATATAGAAAACATTGAAACTTCACAAGAATACATAATGACACTCAATACTCAAGCAATGAGAGAGAATAAGACAAAGAATAAAGAAGTCTTTAAGCTATATAAAAAAGAGGAAGCTTTGGCGGAATCTTATAAAGCTATCCAAGACTTGCAAAAGCCAGCAGAGATTATCGATAATAGCTTATATTTTCAGAGGTTTGATATAGATAATAATGTATTTTTGCCACATTTGGGATTGGGCAAACTTGATGTATTTCCATTATCTAAAAGCCCTATACAACATAAAAATGAAATTTTACATAAATTCCACTCTAATCCCAAATACAAACAAAATTTTGCCCTATATTCTATCTCTGGAGCTTTTAATATCTTGTATATACCAAGCCATATACAAATCGCTAGAATTACAAGAACCTATGATTATCACTTTAGTTTTTTATATGCTGTGTGTAAAAAGGTACGTGCCTTTATCATTGATACTGTGAATTTTAATAATGACGATGATAGCGACCAACCTATTGGCGTATGGGATTATGAGAATGTGGGATTTGATTTGTATAATTCGATACAACAATATCTGGGAGATGAAGCAAAATTTAATATAAAAGGCGTGAATATAGATTTGCGAAAACCAGCACGTATGGCTTTTTCCATTGAAACAAAAGAAAATCGCCATATTCTTTATAATTCACATTTTAAAAAATCACAAGCCCACTTCAATTTGGGTTGCGATTTCTTTCTTTATAGCTCTGCATTTTTGGATATGGATTTCAGTGATACACAAATGCAGGATACTGCTATTATAATGAAGAAGTGAGATGTTCAACAATAATGCACCTAGAGGAGTTACACCACCTATTGACTCATTTTTGTTTGCTGTTGTCGATTATGGTTTGCCACTTTGTCTTTTAACATTTTTGTTATATAAATATAAGCCTTATTATGTGAATCCTGTTTTGCATATTAGTGCTTATTGCGGTTCTTATTGGCTGTCCTTATCTAATCTTTTTGATACAAAAAATATAGCGGCTTTTTTTATATTATTTGCTCCAATAGTGCCACACCTTGCCTTTACGCTCTATGCTATTATCTATGCTCGTAAGTTTGATACACAAAAGATTCCATTTAGAAAAAGGCTAGGTAGATATATCGCTTCATTTATTATTGGGATTGGATTGTTTATTGTTTCTTTTGTGATTATGTTTGCTATTGGGTATTGCATTTCTTCAATGTATTATAGCAACTGGTCTACACCTGATTATACCCAAAAAGATAGATATGAAGCAATGAATACTATGCTTTCTATTATCTCTGTTCTATTTTTTATTGCTATTCTCTCACTCTTTGGTTATATCCTTTATAAAAACCACAAGCCATTTTTTACTAAGATTTTTGATAGAATCTTATCTATGGTGGGTAAAAGGAAGTCATAATGCGAAATCTTGACTATCAAAATACACAAAAGAATTTCAACTTAGGCTTGGATTTTAGAATCCTTGCTTCTAACACTACTACACAACTAGAACAAGGCAGCAATGAAATCACCCTAAGTAATGAAAAAGACAAAGAAGAAATAACACTTAAGGCTCAAAAAGACTACACAGAATCTATAAATAATAATTTCTCTCAAACCATTAAGAATAATAAAGATTCTATCACACTAGGAAACTATACAGAATCTATACATAAAGCCCATATGCAAACTATCACTCTAGCTAAAAATGTCAATATAGGAGGAGAATATCTAACTAATGTAGCCCTAAGCAAAGATACCATAGTAGGATTAAGCAATAGCCTTAATGTAGGAGCAAGTAATAGTCTAAGAGTAGCTAAGGATAGTAGTGAGAGTATAGGAGGAGATAGGAGAGTAGAGATAGGGGGGAGTGAGATACAGAACATACAAGGGAATGAGAGTAGAAGTATAAAGGGCAATAGTGAGACAATCATAGAGGGGGATAAGCAAGAGTATATAGAAGGCAATCTTGATATTACTTCACAAGCACAAGGCACTATCTCTACACAAAAAGGCTTATACACGCATTCTCAAACCTTATCGTTCCAAGCGCAAGATGTTATTAATATGGAATCAGATTCTGTGGGTATAGATACTCAAAGTGATTGCTCTATACAAGCAGGCAATAGTCTAAACTTTAGAATAAGTGATACCACTATCACAGCTACTTCAGATTCTGTGATAATCAAAGCAGGTGGCGTAGAAGTTACAATAGATTCTAAAGGACTGATAGTCAAAGGTGGAGAGGTTAAGAGTGAGTAGGGAAAGTGATAATACAGAATCTAAAAGGGTGGTGTGATGAGCGAGAATCTAATAGGAAATATAGAATCTAAAAGACTAAAACATATAAGACTAGATTGTAAAGCATTAATAGCAGATGTTATCAATGATATAATCTCTGCAAAAAAGACAATTAACTACAATCAGACAAAAGCAGAGAGCAAGAGCGATAAGAGTAGATTTAAGAGCAATTTTGCATTATTTCCTAGATATAATACTCATCAATATAAAAAAGGATTTGCATAGATGAGCGACACAATTAGTATCCAATGCCATATACAAGTATCTAGCAAAGAATTAAAAAAGGTAGTGGGCAAAACACTTACCTTTATGGGAAATGCTAAAACCATAGATGAAAATGGAAAAGTTGTCTTTGATTGTGAATTAAAAGCACAAGATAAAGCTAAATCCTTTCCACTTATGATTGAAGATGAGGAATATGTCATTGTGGGAACAGGAAAATGCAATGCCATAGCACATAGAAATAGCACCAATCCCTTTTGCCTTATGCTTAATCGAGATGCTGAAGCAAGCATTGAGTATATCAGAATCTATAAAGAACAAGATAAAGCAGATTCAGACCAAAAAGAACAAAGAGATATTTACACAGCACAAGCAACAAAACCAAACGAGGCTACACAGCAATCTAGCACAAACAATAACCCACAAGCACAAGAAAATCAAAACCTCATTCATATAGAGGCACATCTCACAAGTGGAAGAGCCCTAAAAAAAGATATACAATGGGGCTATTATATCAAATACAGAAATGAGCCCTTATGGGACAAAAACAAAATTAATAAAATACCCTTAAACCACTCTCTTTTACATCAAAAGCGACACACAATACACAAGTAAGCTTTGATATAAATGCAAAATTCAGCTACACTATCACAGAGAATAACTCACAAAAAGAAGTAGAGGACTATCTTAAAGAAAAACATCAGCTTATTATCTCTGCCTATAAAAACAATCCTGCGTATAATGTAGGTAATAACACAACACATACAATACTTACTATAAGCACATTACCAATAATAGAAATAGGCTATAATACCCTCACTCTATGGCATAATGATATAAAAGAGGTATTTCATATAGACAATACAATAATGCCTCATCTTACAAAAGACTTCACAGAGGATACACAATACACTCTAGGCTATCATATACAAAATGATTATCTAGCCCTTAAGTCAAACAATACACTTTATAAGATTTATAAAAATAATCCAAACAACACGCAATCCCCTCAAGATTCATCAAATAATACTACACAACAAAATAATACAGATTCTATCTATTTTAGAGACAGCAAGGACTTTGAGAATCTAAAAAATACCCTCTATCCCACAAGCCAACAAATCTATCAAGAAGTGAAAATGTGGGTGGAAGTAGAAAAACCTTATTATATTGATAGTGAGGGGTATTTGCAAGGATTAAATATAGTGAAATATCCTATAACTAGACTTGAATCATCATTAGTAAATGGTTTTGCGCCCAAAGCTATTGTGTTGCACGGAACGGGTTCAACCACAGCTAAAAGTGCATTAGCAACTTGGAGCAATCCAAATAATGCTAGGGTAGGCACACATTTCTTAATAGATACAGATGGCACAATCTATCAATGTGCGAGTTTGCATAAATATACGCAACATGTGGGTAATATTCGCTCAAAAGCCAAAGAAACAGGCACTTGGAACGAGAAAGAGAAAAAATATATAGTTGGCTTAGGTTGGAATCCAGAGGCGTTATCTAATTATGAAAAAACCAAATCCTATCCAAATAGATACCCTACAAGCTCCGATAGCATAGGTATAGAAGTGGTTGGGAATATGATGATAAGACAAAAAGATACCCAAATGCCACAACAAAGCAATTAGAAAGCCTAGAACAGCTTGTTGTAATTTTGCTTGAGTTATTCAATATAAATAAAACTGATATATATGCACACGCCAAAATCGCGTATAAGGATACAAATATGACAGAAGGCGTATATTTATTAGAGTATTTGGAGAATAAATTATGAAAACAATATATTTGCTAC
>CASFZH010000046.1 GCA_949299115.1 uncultured Helicobacter sp.
GGCTAAAGAATTGCTAAGATTCTCATACTCTGCGTTTAGCTCTAGGCTTTGTTTAATTGGCTCTGTGAGTATGTCTTTTAAGGCAGAGATTCCACTAAGTGCTAATCCAAATACAAAAAAACCTGTAGCTAGTTTTCCTACTGCAGCACTGAAACTCTTAGTCTTTTGTGTGCTTTTAGAGAGTTTATCTTGTGTAGAATCAAGAGTCGCATTCGCAGATTCTAAATCTCCCTTAGACACATTGAAAATTAAGTCAAGTGAGACATTAGAATCTTGCATACTTATCCTTTCAAAAAATCAGCTACATCTCTTGTGGAAATGCAGCCTTGTCTATACATCTTTATGATGAGACAAGAGAAAATTCAGCCTTGTCTATACATTTAGCAAGTTACATAGATTTTAGACTAGTCACATACGACCAAGTATGCTCCTAGCCTAAAATCTATGCAAAATCACTAAAGCCATAGAACAACTCTTAGAATTTGTGTTTGTGTGTTTTTACTAAATGCCCACTGCAAAATCTTAGCATTTTGGATTTGTATTCTTTACACATTCTTTAGAATCTAGGTTTTTCCTACTTTTAGAATCTAGCTTTGGATTCTCTGTCATGTTGAGCCTTTAGGCGAAACATCTGCCTTTAGGCGAAACATCTCATTTATAATTCAATATAACTAGATTCTCAATTTATAGAATCTAGATTCTTAAATATTTTGCTACACTCAATGTAATAGAATCTAAGTTTTTATACAATACAAAATCTTGAAAATCTTTCATAATGCTATATTTCAGATTCTAGAATCATATTTTATAAAGATTCCAGAATCTTTAACAGAATCTAGCAGCAATAGCATCATTTCCACGTAATACCATATTTCCATTACCATATATAAAAATATGCGATTATGTATGCAGAACATTCATACCTTTTAAGCCACCTATAATCATATGAAATCCCATAGCAATAACAAATACTAATGCAATACGTGCAAAAATATACAATACAAGTTTGCCTAGGATTTTTTCAATAGTAGCAGCATAATGAAAAAGTCCAAGTAAAAATAAAAATGCTAATCCAATAGCCCCAATAGCAAGCGACATGCTTTTATCTTCAGCAATCACAATGATTGTAGTAAGAGTCCCAGGTCCAACTAACATTGGAAAAGCCATAGGAATAATGCTTTTTTTAAAAAGTTCATCAAATTTCAGACTCTGATAATACGAATAATCTTGAGAAGTTGAAGCAAAAAGTAAATTTTTCATACTCATAACGATTAAAATCATACCACCAGCCACACGTACATCATCTAAACTTACACGAAAGAGATATTTCATAATAAAAGATCCAGATAGTAAAAAAATGAATACAATACAAAAAGCAACCAATACAATATTATGAAAAAGCTTTTTACGTATAGGCATTTTTACACCATCAGTCATAGCGATAAATTGTGGTAGATTTCCAAAGGGATTAAGCACTGTAATAACGGCTACGGCAGAAAGAATGAGAGCATGCAAATCCGATTCTATTTCATAAAACATAAGAAACCTTGTCTCTTAACTCTATATCTCATCTATAAAAAGCAATAAATAATTATACTACAAATTTGGTAGATTCTAAGGCTTCAAGGATTTCATCGTTAATGGTAAAATTGAGCTAAAAATTTGTATAGCGTATTACTCTGTATTATAGGCTATGTTCAAATAATATGAGTGCTTGTAATTTCTGATTATCTTTGATATATGGCTAACGATAATTATTGAATTATTTTGACTATAATTTTATAAGCCTTTTTGGGCAATAAATGTATCTAGGATACGATATGAAATATCAATCTTTATGGCATTTTATAAAGATAGGCTCTATGTTTATACGGCATAAAAAATGTATTACCATGTATTTCTTATGTCTTTTCCCATATATTGTATTTGCTCATGATAATGTTACCATACTAAAAGAATACATCAAAAATGAATATCTTAAAGTTTATCCAGAGATGGATATTGAAAACATTGGGCTTATTGCAAGAAGTTCCTTAGATATATATGGAATTATTCTCCTTACGAAAAGCATCAGCAATACAAAAAGCAATAATGGCTATATTACAATTAGTTATCAATACAATAATAAAACTTTGCAAGAAAATATAAAATATACAATACAAGCCCATATAAAGCTTTATATGTCAAGTGATAATATCCCCGCTAAAAGTAATTTTAATCCAAATAATTTAACCTATAAAGTTCAAGACTTTGCGACCATTCTATCAATACCAGCTACAAGATATGAGATTGTACAATCAAGTGCAAGGGTTTATATACCAGCCAATAGTGTCATCTATCGTAATAAACTTGCAAAAAAAATACTTGTTACAAAAGATTCTTATGTCAAGGTGCTATTTCAAGCAGATGGAATAGAGGCGACACTATCAGGGAAAGCCATTGAAAATGGCACAAAAGGTGATATAATAAAAGTGGAAAACAACGAGAGCAAGCGAATTATAAGTGCAGAAATCATTGGTGAAGGAATTGTAAAAGTCCAATAATATACAAAATAGCATAATTCCAAAATAATTTCAAACTAACATATTCATTAGAATCATACTATTCTCATTTATCTATTATAAAGCTTAAAGTAAGAACAAGATATAAACAGTAAATTTATAATCATCTAAGCAATATGACAAAATTCACATGCAAAATTATTATAATAGAATCAAAAATAAAAAATCGAATAGAAAAGCAGATATGAAAAACACAGCATTAAAAATTTATGTAAATCAATCCTATACAAATTTTATTTCCCAAACTCTATTTCCATTGAAAATCTTATCTACATAACCAAATTTTATAGATTATAGCAATTTGGGTTATGTAGATAAATAAAATGATTCGAGGGTGAGTGTATAGAATAACTGGGGTTTATATGCAATGGACTCTATCAAACATTGTACGATACAATGCTTTAAGTTTATGTACCAAACTGCTATAACTGTTATTATGAAAGATTGCAGTTTTCACTCTTTTAAGAATCACAATAGCCATTATGCAAAGATTCCAAATTTAGAATCTCTATTTAGAATCTATAAGCATATCGCACATTGATGCTATGCAAGTAGCTTCTTACTGCATAATCATATCTTGTTACAGTGCCATCAGCTGCTTCTTCAGAAAAGGCATAGGTAATAATAAAAGTATTATTAAGCTCAATCAAATGATTAGCTGCAATATTATATTGTAGCCCCAAATTAGCAAGTAGAGCAAAATTATTGGTAGTTTGAGTTGGAGTATTTGGTGTGGTATCTGCTGACATATTAAAATAATCACCAAATCCAACACCGCCGATAATACCAAACTTAGACACTGGACGCCATATCAAATCGATATTTCCGCTTACCAACATATTAAATGTAGTGGCTAATTGATTATTTGCTGCAGCAGTAGTTGTCTGTATGGGTGGCGTAAAATTCAGGTCCACATACACTCTTGCACCAAATTTTTCTGCAAAATTCATCTCAATCCCACCCCATATACCATAGCTAAATATGCTAGGTGAAGCTGTGGTAGCATCAAACGGGGTAAATAGTCCGCTTGAAATACCAGCAAACCCTTTAAAACCTTTTAGCGAAAAATCACCCGAACTAGAATCATCTGCTAATAATAAGCCACTCAAACAAAGGGCAGCAATAAAACATTTTTTCATTGTTATCTCCTCATTACTAAAATACATCTTAACGAAATGCGTGGGGAAATATAACAAAAAAAAAAAAAACAATGTCAAGTACTACGATAAATAAATATATTGTAATATTTTTTATAAAATATAATATTTCTTAGAACTATTGATTTTAAATTTTTTAAAAATATAATTTTTTATGCAAAAATATCTATTATTTGATAATATCAAAAATTTCATAAAAATTGTAAAAATAGTGTTATTTGTAGATATAAAGTACTATATTCTTGTGATTATAAAAAGAAATAACACCACATCATATTATTTTCAATGATACAATATGTAGAGGTTATAAGTGTAGATTTACCACATGATTCTTAACTATCAAGGCAATGTTTATGGTATTTATAAAAATGTTGGTATAGAGCATTGCAGTCATACTGAATATACTCATAACTTGGGGATATTCTATAAAGAAATAATGTAATTTTTGGAATCTTATGAATAGTATGTAGAAATGGTAAGATGTCTTTAATTTTATAAAAATAGGTATGTGATTTCATCATTTCTATGTATTTTGCCTTGATTATAGAAAGATTCAAAGAATTTATGATATGTAAATTCTTTGAATCTGTATTTTAGATATTTCGTTACGCTCAATATGACAGAACCTAAGTTTTCACGGAATACAAAATCTTTAGAATCTTGCATAATGCTACTTTAGATTCTAAAATTTTAGATGTTTTTGGCTAATACCCAACACGACAGATTGGCATTTGTACCTTAATGGCTGCTTGTAGACATGAATTATTGTGGCTATATTGCTTTGATATTAAATCCAAGCAATATTAACTTTTTTGCATTATGATTACCGATTTAAATGTATAACTTTCTATAACTTTCAAGGGATTAATCTTATGTCATACCAAAAAGCTATTATATTGCTTAATATGGGTGGTCCAAATAGTCTACACGAGGTGTCAGTCTTTTTAAAAAATATGTTCTCTGACCCTTGTATTTTAAGTGTAAAAAATAACACCTTACGTTCAATGATAGGCAATATAATAGTAAATGCACGTATTGAAAAAAGCAAAAAGATTTACGAATCGCTTGGTGGAAGTAGCCCAATTACACCTATAACATTTTCCTTAACACAAAAGCTCCAAGCAAGAAACCCACATAATTTTTATACCTACAGTATGCGTTATGTCCCACCATTTTCTTTTAATGTCCTAGAAGATATTATGCGAAAAAATATTACAGAAATTGTGCTTTTTAGCATGTATCCACAATACAGTCAAACAACTACATTTTCATCTTTTCAAGATGTAGCAGCCTCATTACAGATTTTGAAGTTTTCGCCCAAGATTCATACAATCGACAGATATTATAATAACCCCTTGTTTATCGAATCTATAACAAATTCTATTCGACTCCAAATGCTAGATTCTGACCCAAAGGATTTTGTCTTAATACTCTCTGCCCATTCTATACCACTTAGCAGAATAAAAAATGGAGACCCATATCAGCAAGAATGTGAAATAGGCAGAGATTTGTTGAATCAATCCTTACGCACTAAAGGTTTGCATTTTAAGGATATTGTGTTGAGTTATCAATCAAAGGTTGGGCCTGTGAAGTGGATAGGTCCCTATACACATGATGTTATACAACAACATGCAAAAAATAATATAATCATATACCCATTTAGTTTTACTATTGACAATTCAGAAACAAAATATGAACTTTGTATGCTTTATAAAGATTTAGCCTTGTCATTAGGAGTCAAAGACTTTCGCGTATGCCCTTGTTTTAATGATAGTGATGATTTTGTGCGACTTATAGAATCATTGACATAGTATTCTAATTATAGACAGAATTAAAGATATCTTATAAATAATAATAACATATTAAATATTAAAATAATTATAGCAAATTAATATAAAAGTTATGTAATATATAATTTATTGATAAACACAACAAATATTGTATATCACATACATCTGATTCAAATTAATAATAAAATTATTATATGCCTACCTTACAATAAGAATATAGTAATAGAATCACCTCATTTAATGAGGTTGCTATAAATTACATTTCAAACTTCATAGTTTTAGTTTTACGTATGATATAAAATTAGCATTCACTGTGAATGCACAATACAACATAACTTTTTGCTTTCTTAACATAAGATACATTACATACTATGTACTATTATGCAAGCATTCTGATGATAAGAAACTCTATGAAATAGCACACATAACATACTAAGGCTACGTGATTCTATAGATTTTATTTATCCTATATGTTTGTTTATAGTATTAGAAATACTATCTTGCATTGAGATTAGTATTTATCGAGATTACAGACATTGCTAAGATTACTTATAAACATGTATAAAGCTATAACGTTATATTTTTCTTACTGTCCATGCACGTATTTTATATGGAATCTCCACAATTTGTATATTGCAAATCTTTGATTCAATCATATTTAAAATCTCCCGCCAACGTTTCTCCCCTGCTTGAGCTTGGATATCATTAACAGAATGCCATGCTCCCATATAACGAGTTTTATCCATCATTTCTATATAATCACATTCCATAAAAAAGCAGTCTCTAAAATGCCCTGTCTCAATAAGAATCTCTTCCCATTTCTTAACATTTTGCGAACCGCTACTTACACGGTTAAGCTCTGGCACAATGCGACCTATTTCTTGTTCGATTTCTGCAAAGATAGAATCATCTTTAATATTTCTTGGATTCCAAATCGCTGTGAAATATCCTCCTTGTTTGAGAATCCGTGCAAACTCTGGTAAAGATTTGGCGTGATTTGTCCAATGAAATGAGCTAGCCATAAGCACCCAATCTGCAAAATTTGAATCTATACCAGTTTCCTCACCGCTACCCTTTTGCCATTGTATTTGTGTATTTTGAGTATATTTAATACCTTCTTCACGCATATTGTCATTTGGTTCAACGGCTACTACTTGCAACCCAAAATTGGCAAGCATTTTTGTAAGTTTTCCCGTTCCAGCTCCAACCTCTACAATTTGCAATGACTGCAATGGCTTATTAGAATCATTAATACATCGTATGAGTTTTTCTAATAGCATTGCACTATATGCAGGGCGATTATGATAATATTTTGCTACTTGAGTAAAATCACCTTGTCTCATTTCATTTATCCTTACATCTAATCTGAAAATAGCACTCTATCAAAACTTCTCTGCCAAATGGCAAACATACAATTATAAAGTCCATAATCAACACTGTTGATTATCAAAGATACTACACAACGATACTTTACCACATATTTGGACAAAACAACAAAAACTTTTGCATTTCAAATATTTGCATAATACTTATCTAAATCCAAAAAGTAGACATGAATCATTCGTGTTGATTATGGACATTTCTTTTTCTACAATGATTTGAATTTTGACTAGAATTACTAATTACAAATTTTGGAATCATCATATTTCATTATAATCATCTATACTTTGATATATGTTAATTGCAGATTCCATAGATTAGAATGCTCTAAAATCTTTGTAATAGTAATAATCTTAAAAATTTTTTCCAAAATTCATAGTAATAAACTTTTCAAATTTTAACGATGAAAATCGCATTAACAACATAAACATTTATATTAAGCAGACTAATCAGCAAAATAATGGCTATTTTGGAATTTCATTTGCTATATGATTATCAAAATGTAGCAATACGATTATTTATGAATTTTAGTCTTACAATGACAAGTGATGTGTAGATTGCAAAGATATTTACATTACTTTTGTAATCATTGCACTAATCTTGCAAAGTGATGTTACAATTTTATTTTTGAAACAAAGGATTGCAATATGAAAAGATATAGTATTGGTTTAGTATTAAAGATGTTTTTTATAGCCCATATTGCTTGTTCAATGTCCATATATGCAGAAAAGATTGGAGATTTAAGCAGTATTGCAGGTGTGCGGGATAACCAGCTTATGGGATATGGCATAGTCATTGGGCTAAACGGCACTGGTGATAAAGGTGGCTCTAAATTTACCGCACAATCTATGGCAAATATGTTAGAAACGATGAATGTAAAATTGAGTGCTGATGATATTAAATCCAAAAATGTGGCTGCGGTTATGGTAACTGCATCTCTCCCACCTTTTGCAAGGCAAGGTGATAAAATTGATATAAAGATTTCAAGCATTGGTGATGCAAAATCTTTGCAAGGTGGCACATTGGTTATGACTCCTCTTAATGCTGTAGATGGACAAATTTACGCAGTAGCACAAGGAGCCATAAGCGTTGGTAAAGGCGATAGTCTAGTAAGTGGCACGATTAATGGTGGAGCAACTATTGAAAAAGAGGTGATTTACAACCTTGCCAATCAAACAAGCACAACTTTAAGCCTTAAAAAATCGGATTTTCAAAATGCTATAAAAGTACAAAATAAAATAAATGAAGTATTTGGCGATAAATCTGCTCAAGCCTTAGATTCAAGAACTATTCGAATCAATAAGCCCAATAATCTTAGCATGGTAGAATTTTTGGCATTAGTACAAGAAGTAGATATTCCTTACTCTGCAAGAGAAAAAATAGTCATTGATGAAAAGTCTGGCACAATCGTATCTGGATTAGAAATCAGTGTACAACCCATAGTCTTGACGCATGGTGATTTAACGCTTAGAATCACAAAAGAGTTTGATGCAAGCGATAAAAGTATGCCAATAGATTCTATGATACTTGACCCAAAATCCAATACATTGAGCAGTAATGGTAAAATACCTACAGTGGCTAGTGTTGTCCGTGCTTTACAAAGACTTGGAGCAAGTCCCCAAAGTGTTATATCTATTCTTGAAACGATGAAAAGAAGTGGGGCTATTGCCGCTGATATAGAAGTTTTATGATTACTCATTGTGATGAAGGAGCTGCATTTTGTTACTAATCAATGCGACTCAAAGTTTAAGATTCCAAGCAATACTCTAACTACCATTAAACATAGCTAGAATACTTACTATGTTGTTTCTAGACTCTTACTAATTGATTCCATTATATTTTTTGTATCACGATGAATCATAGAATATTGCTTAAAAAAGCATCATTCTATTTTTAGATTGAGATGCCATATTGAACGAAATTTTGAGAGATTATCTAAAGCCTTAACTCTATGCAAGTCCTTAGAATCTATCATATCGGAGATAAAAACTTGTTGAAGGTAAAAACCTGAAATATCTCTAAATTCTATAAGAGTTTTAAATTCTTAGAATCTCCATCATGTTGAGATGTTAGACCAAATATCTTAGAGAAATCATTTTTAAACTATTTCACTATCATAAGATTCTCTGCTTCACTCATTGAAATGTTTGGCTTTGCTCAACAGACGGATTTCAAGTTTTCATACAATACAGAATCAGAAACATAGAGAATCATCGGAAACAACACGGAATACTTAGAACACAGAATCTTTAGAATTTTGGATAATGCTATTATCTTAGATTCTAAAATCAAAAATTTCAGTTAGTGTTATAATATGGGTTTCATAGCATTTCTTATCATAATATGTGTGGTGCAATACTTGAGATATTTATCTATAATGCTACAAAGAATAATACTAGAGAAATCCAAAAAACTCCATGTATAACGAAAAACCCAACCACAATCTCCAGACTAAAGAATAGCTTAAGGCTTTGCAAATGCAAAAGCACATTATCCAAAATATACATAATCATTACGTAATACTAGCACGACAATCTCACAAAAAATAAGAAGCAGATTTTATACAAAATCTATGCACCATATCTCCCAACATTTCTCCATCACACAGAATCTAACACAAACAATAAAATCTCAAGCAGCTAAACATGCTTACTGTGATTTCAAATTTGAGCAAACTTTACCCAAAAAATTACGGCTTCATTGCTTGCATATTTGTTATATGTACGACCTTTCTTCATTCATTATTGGATAGAAATGCCATTATTACATCTTTGGTGCATAGTATTATATCCACTCCTTTGGGTTAGAACCAAGTAAAAATAAATCTCATTTGCAAATATTTAGAGAAAAAATAAACAAATGAGATATAAGAAAAATTTTGAGATATACAAGAAATTTATGCAAAAATCATGCACGATACAGAATCGACATTTTTATCACACACAAAAAACTTGATTCCATATTTTTTGTACTATATAAGTTTTAGAAATTTCCATCTTAGCACAAACTTGCATTGGTATGATTTATTGTAAAATTTTAGCTTTTATGGCGAGTAAGATTGCATGGATTTTTGATGTCTTGGGAGATTCTTTGGACTTTGTGCTACTGCATATAGCGAAGCCTACTTTACACTTAGGCTTATGGTAGAGAGTTTATATTTAGCTTTAGGGTATCACTTTACTTACCATACCACAATAGCCGTGCCACAATAACACTCTCCTCTCCCTTTTTTTGCTCTTTACTATATCAAGTGTATACATGCTCCTAGTCTATCTGTATTGCACATACTTATAGTATATTTTCCACATAAAACCACTCTGCAACGCTATGGAATAAAAACTTGTAGATTCCATATCATTTCAAGATTCTAGGCAATTCTATTGTATCATACTTGATATAGTCATATTTGTATTGGGATTTGCAGGAGCATGTATACACTTGATATATTTTTGTATAAAATACATATTGCATTTTGGGAATATTATATAAACTATGGATAATTGCTGCTTGTAGACTCTTGAGATTAAAGGTCTTAAAACATATACACTTGTTTCATCTTTTGTAGCGTTACAGTTTTTTATCAATACAAATAGCTTGTGAGTGGACTTACAAAGGTTGGGCTTTCTATCTTTAGGGATATTATTTTATTTGTATCGTGGTATATTCACAAGATTCAAAAAAATAAATTTTTTTGAATCTTTGCTATTGTAAAGATTCATATTTTAGAATATTATAATAATATTATTGAGAAAAGGATAAATATGGAACATTCTGATACTCTTTCTTTTTTTATAAGCGATGCCTACACACAAGGAGTTTTTATTCATGAAGTCTTTGCATATATGTTTTTCCTACCATATATATGGTATTTATATGTTCTCTTCACATATAAGACCTATTTGCAAATGAATCAGAAGATATATTTCATTATGCCAATTACCCTATTTTTGCTAGCAGTGGCTCTAAGCACAGGGATTTTTATACTTGCTATGCGTAATTTCATTGTGGATAGACGCATAACCAGCATGATACTCATATGCGGAATCTTCTTGTGTGGAGAAGTATACCGCATGATTATTGTAAAAAAAGCAAAAACTAGTCGTGAAAATATGCAACGATACGTAAAAAAATGCAAGATTATGTATAGTCTCTTTTTTTTACTCTATCTTGGTCTTATCATAACGTTATAAAAATAGGATAAAATATGCAGTTTTTTTATCATAAAGATGCCGGGTGCAAGGAAATTTACCTTGATTCACAACAATATCACTATTTATTTCATGTCCGACGATTCAAAGTTGGGCAAACTATAACAATACGTAACCTCATCGATTCTAATAAGTATGTCTACCAACATAAACATAAAGAATATTTTTTTCTCATATCATTACAACAAGATAAGCAAACAATATCTGCAAATGAATGCCATATTATTTTAGCTTATATCGATATAAAAGACATATATGACATTCTACCGTATCTTAATGTCCTAAATATAGCATCATTGAATCTCTTTTATGCAGATTTTTCACAGAAAAATCGCAAGATTGACAAACAAAAAGCCCAAAAAATTCTGCATTACTCTTGTATGCAATGTGGACGCACTAATCTCATGCAAATAACATATTTTTCAAATCTGCAAGAAGTCTTACAGATTTTCAACAAAGCTTGTGTTATTGATTTTAATAATTATGATACAACAACACTATCTTCGCGAGAATCCAACAATCATGCAAATATCACGGAAGAAAACCAACAGAATCTCTCTATCCAGACTAATCAAACTTTCGAATCACTTGACACCAAAACATTACGTTATCACGCTAAAAATGGAATAATTCTTGGAGCTGAAGGTGGATTTAGTGAAAGAGAAAGAAAACAGATTCTTATAAATCAACAGCGATATAGCCTCAAAATTCCCCACATTTTAACATCACATGCAGTAAGTATCTATATTGCCAGTCTTTGTGCAGGATTAAACAACATGGTATAATTGCATGTATCTATTAATACATTATAATATCACACAAAAATCTCATAATACAAGAATCACCAAATTTTACAATACTAATTCTTAATTTGGATTGCCACCAATCTCTTCACAATAATCTATCGACGCTCCATCACGAATCGCATAATACACACAAACCATTCTAAGCTACACAGATTACTTATTGGCTATTCTAGATTCATGTCTTCATTGGGCGATGAAGAAATAATAAGATAAGTATGCAACCCATACCAGTAAATATTACTTCACCAAAGGAATTTAAAGCTTTGGTGTGGCTAATGATAAGAATCCCAAAGGAAGCCCCTGTGGTAATAGCTGAGAAGAATATCGCATGAGCAGTACGAAGGTTATTTCCATCTTTGACTAAATAGATTCCATAATCCACACTCACGATTACGAGAATGAGCAAAGCAAAAAGATGCATGATATTTAATGCACTATGACTTGCGACAACACATAATGCACATGAAAGTGGAAATACTACAAAAACCACAGAATCTACAAAAGCTCCCTTTGTTGTAAAAATAAGTGTTAATAACATACAACATAATGCAATGCCTAACACAATGAGCATAGGTGTATAGATTCCATCAGTGATAGTATCTATGATACTTTGCAAAGGACGCATTTCAATATGAGAATCAGCTAATATGCCCTTTTCCTTTGATATTTCTGAAACAAAAGATTGGATAAGCGGCAAATCGTCTTTATCAATCATAGCAAGATAATAGATTCTATTGTCTGTAGGATTTTCAACAACATTTAAACCTAATTGATTAATTTTTTCTACGCTTAAATGTGGTATTTCACCCAAAGTATAACTTTGGTCCAAAATATCAAAGAGTGTATCTAAAAAATCTCTTTTCTCTTCGGCATCGCTAGAATTGCCAACCTCTTGCAACAATCTTTGTTTAAGTGTTGGCAACACCTTTTGCAACTCTGCTTTATTTTGTTGCATGATGGGAGATTCTAAAAACTGCTCATTTGTTTGTATCTGTGCGATGCTCGGCATAATACTAAGTGGAATAATGCTCGGATTGACATTATAAGGTTGCAGGGCAGATTCCATATTTGGGTGTATAATGTGATTATTGTTTGATAAATTGGTCTCATTATCAGAATCTAAATGTTTAGAATCTAATCGCTTTTGTAAGGCTTTTGCTAACTCTATAAGCCCATCAATGTTAGAATGTGAAAGGAGGATTTGTGTCTGATTGGGATTATAGACATTGTGAAAAAAATCTCGTTCTTTCAATAAAGGTTTATTTTGATAATCTAATTTTGAAAGGTCAAAATCAAGCTTCAAGCTCAATCCAGCCACAATAAAAAAGATACAAGCAAAAATTAAAAACCAAGTACTTGGAATCTTTGAAATACGTAATTTCATGAGTTTTGGAAAAAAACGTGGCACAGCAAAACCCATAGATGGATATATAAAAGCAAAACTAATGTAACAATATGTCAATGAAACAATCGCATATAAAGAAAGTTGGGCTAAAAGCGGAAAGGGAATAAACAAACAAGCGACAAATCCGACAATCGTGGTAATATAGCCATAAAATACGGGACGATTAAACACCCTTGCCTTTCTAGCATAAAGACTAAAGAAATTATGATGCATCATATAATCAATAGCAATATTGCTAATACCCATACCAAAACTCAATGCCATAATGGTAACCTTAGGATACACCGCAGCCACAACAAACATCGCAATAATATTAGCCACAATCAAAGTGCAAATAGTGTTAAGTGTCAAAAATGGGATTCTAATAATTACAAAATACAAAATGATAAAAACAATCGATGCAAAACTCAGTAAAAAATTCACTTCAGATAAAATAAGCTCAAGATTTGTAACTTCCATAAAATTTTGTGAAAAATAGCGTATTTGCGGATAATCTTGTACAATTTGTGCAAAGCCTTCAATGGTTTCTTTAATGACTGTTTGCTCGATGCTTTTCAGTTCTACCAGCCCCATATAACCGTAATCTTTAGCTATTAGGTTTTTTTGACTCATGTGAGGCATTGCAAAAAGCCCTAGTGGGTCATAAGGATTAAAGGCTAAATTATTAAAATCCAAATCCATAGAATCTTCTGCAAAATCATCAGAAATTTTGCTTATTTGAGATTGCATCTTTTGCAAATCTTCTATCATTTTATCTGTGATTTCAGTTGCATTCATGGGTTTTTTCAGTAATTTTGGCGTTGCAATTACAAGATAATTTTCGGTTATAAAATCTTGCAATTCTTGTGGAGCTTTTGTATAGGTAAGTGCTGTTTGCACATTTGGCAATTCTTGTACTTTTAATAAAAAAGATTCCAAAGTGTTTTGAGCTTTCTCATCAAAACCTTTAACGGCGACCAATACATAACGTGAATTGGCAAATTCTCTATAAATATCGATAATTTCTCGGTCTTTAGTGGATGGAAAAAGATCTAACACTTCTTGAGTAATTTTATGATGTGGAAAAAAGTAGAAAAATATCCCCACCATTATTGTAAATAAAACAAAATTGATAAAACGAAATATTGTATTCATTTGTTATTTCTATTTTCCTAAAAACATAAATTATTAAAAAGCACATGGAACAATAAAGCTTAATTGCATAAACGCCATTTAACAATAGCATAGCCAAACACATAATTTGCACTGCCAACACAAAATCATATATTTATTACTAACGACTCGTAATTATACCAAAATATTGGAGTAGTGCATATTATAATTAAATAGACAAATAATCTTTAAGCTATGCTTTTTCAAAGATTATAGAAGTTGAATCTTGATTATGATATAAATCACGAAAGACATAATCTCTAATTTTATCATGAATCTTTTGTATATTAAATGAGATTACATATAATTCTACTATCATTTATATTTGCATTGTAATGATACTTGAGAATCTATTTCATGTTGTACCATGATTCAGATTTGCAAATACTTTTAAATGAAAGCCAAAGACTATAAAGGAATATTATGGAAATCACGACATTAAAACCTTTCAGCCAAGCAGAATTTGAGCAAATGGGATTAGAATGGCATACAGATCCAGACAATACGGACTATATCAGCAATGAGCTTATACACATTAGCGAACAAGAGGCAGATGCTTACTATCATGCCTGCAATGAATTGTATGACATGTATGTAGAGGCTGCAGGTTATGTCATAGAAAATAATCTTTTTTATGAGCTTGATATTCCAAATGCTCTTATTGAACCTATTAAACAAAGCTTTGAAGAAGACGTGCATTGGCATATCTACGGTAGATTCGACTTGGCAGGAGGGCTTGATGGCACTCCTATAAAACTTTTAGAGTTTAATGCAGATACTCCAACAATGTTGTATGAAACCTCCGCGGTGCAATATGCCTTATTGAAAGCAAATGGTTATGATGAAAATAGTCAATTCAATAATATCTATGAAGCTATTTCCCAAAATTTCAAAAGGCTTATTACCCTAAGTGATGACGTAAGCAATTTTAATGAGATTTATGAAGGTTGGAAGATTCTCTTTTCAAGTGTTAGGGGAAGCATAGAAGAAGAAAGAACTGTGAGATTCTTGCAAGATATGGCACAAAATGCAGGGCTAGAAACAGATTTTTGTTATGTTGATGAAACACAAATTAGTCCAACTGATGGAATATTTTTTAATGATTCCAACTTTGAGTTTTGGTTTAAATTTATTCCATGGGAAAATATAAGTATTGATGAGCCAGAATTAGCGTTACTTATCAATGATATTATGGCAAATCAAAAAGCTATTTTTCTTAATCCTGCTTATACATTGCTTTTTCAAAGCAAAAGAATTTTAAAGATTCTATGGGATCTCTATCCTAATCACCCACTTTTACTACAAACAAGTTTTACGCCACTTAACACAAAACAAGTCAAAAAACACGCATTCGGCAGAGAAGGAGCTAATGTAAGTATTTTAGATTCTAATGGTAATCCAATCTCTAGTAAAGACGGTATATATGAAAATCATAAAGCTATTTATCAAGAGTTTTATCCGCTAAACTCTTTAAATGGTTCTTTTTATCAACCAAATGTCTTTTTTGCATACGAGGCTTGTGGATTAGGATTTAGAAAAGGAAGTCAAATTATCGATAATTACTCAAAATTTGTAAGTCATATTATTAAATAATCATAATGATGCAAATACCATAATAATATTAAGGATTGAACGTGGATTATATTAATAAGATTATACAAGAATTACAAAAGGGGGCTGTGCAAATAGCTAATCTTTTGCAAAAAAGGGACATAGAATACACTGCAAATTCTAATGCAAGTGGCGATAATCAACTACAAATTGATATTTTAGCCGATAAACTCTTTGGCGATATATTAGGTGAAATGAATATCAAGGGTTTTGCAAGTGAAGAACGTAATGAAGCTGTATATATAAAAAGAAATAATCATGAAATTGATATAGATTCAGATTCTCATCATCTACTTGTAGCATTTGACCCTCTTGATGGCTCATCTCTTGTAGATAGTAATCTAACAATTGGTAGTATTTTTGGGATTTATCATAATGATTTCCAAGCACAAAACATCGTAGCATCACTATACTTTTTGTATGGACCACGTCTTGAAATGGTTGTAGCAAAAGATTCAAAAAGCTTACATTATCTCTATAATTATGTAACACATTCATGGGACTTTATCCAGGAATTTCATTTAAAAAAAGAAGGGAATATTAATGCTCCCGGAGGGACACAAAAAGAATGGTTACCTCATCATAAACAACTAATTGAAAGTTTTTTTGCTGATGGATATCGTTTGCGTTACAGCGGTGGTATGGTAGCGGATTTACATCAGATTTTATGCAAAGGTGGTGGAATCTTTAGCTACCCTGCAACAACACAAGCACCAAAAGGTAAATTACGGAATCTTTTTGAAGTCTTGCCATTTGCTCTTATTTTTGAAAATGCTGGTGGTAAAGCCATTGATTCACAAATGAGACTGCTTGAAATACAGAGTGATTCTATCCATGAAAGCACACCATGTTTTTTTGGTAGCATATCAGAGATCGATAGAGTAATGCAATTTTACAAATAACATCATAATGCTTTATAGCTACAAATTTGTTTATGTTTGGTATTTTTATTACAGCAATTTTAATAATTCCATTTCACAAATTTAAATAATTTTATCTTAATATTCTATTTAATGATATATTCTATAATAACATTATAAATTTAATTTTATTTTGAGGAGTTTTTATGCAAACACTAATACTTTTTGCTCATACTTTTTGGGAAGATTCTAAAGTTAATAAGGCATTATTAGAATCTATAAAGGATTCCCATAATATCAAGATTCACAATCTCACTACCACTTACCCTAATGGTGCAATCAACGTAAATTCTGAAATTGACTTACTTAAACAAGCTAACACCATTATCTTTCAATTCCCACTCTTTTGGTTTAGCACACCAAGTTTTTTGAAAGAATGGCAAGATAGAGTTCTAACAGCTATTTTATATGGCAATGATTCTAAAATACTTAATGGTAAAAACTTTGGGATTACCACTACAGCAGGTGGAGCAGAAGGTAGTTACGATGGGCATCATGGAGCAACAATAAAGCAAATTTTATTGCCAATTTATCACAGTTTTGAATATCTAGGGGTAAAAAGTAAAGAGCCTTTTTGTATTTTTAGTGCAAATGCCGAGCACCTACCATTACAAGAGTATAAAGAATATGTAGGATATTAAAACCACAAATACTTAAAAATAAGCCATATTCTTATATGGCTTATTTACATCTCATATAATTTAACACTCACCTTAACTTCCCCTAATCTCAATAAGAAAGATTTTTTATATTTTGAAAGCCCAGCCATGGAATCTATCGATAATAACTACTATAATATTGCAATAATAAGACTCTAAATAAACATATGCTTTAAGTCTTGTAGAGAGAATCATACCTACCATTACAATACAAAAGTATGAAGCAACACATTTGAATAGTTAAATATTATAAGCCTAAAACATGATGAAAAAAACACAGAAAAGAGATTCTGATAATACATTGCAAAATTTTTATAATATTTTTTGTTTATCAAATGATAGACATTATAAAATATAGACAATGTACAGATACCAAAACTATATACGTCTTTCACAAATTCTCTCAAACTCTTGATAATACCTCCATGATTGGACAATGTCTGGACGAACATTCTTGATATAAGCTATCTCTCTATCTATGGCTTTTTTTAGAATCTCTTGAGAAAATATATCATTTTCTAAAAGTCGTAAAATCTCTGTTTCATTGATTCTCTTAGACTCTTCTATTTGTATTTGTTGATATATATCATCGAGCAATTGCTGTAATGCAGAATTAAAGGATTGTAAAGATTCTCTATTATTTTGTAAAATTTTTATATACTGCATATGTGTAACAATAGCAATAGGATAGCGAAACGGTGGCATAGTGAGATTAAAAAAATCTGTGATATTGTGGTATTCAACAAAACGCGAAAACATTGAGTTTTCCGTATTACTAAGATATTCTTCCAATACAACATATATCTGTATTTTCTCTGAATGCAAAACATATTGGCACATCATGGGAAACATATAATTGGCGTACCTTATATAATATGTTTTTTCATAGTATTCTTTCGTATGGGGGATACTAAACCCAAATCGTTGTGAGAGATTTTGTAGCGTTGAAAAGATAAAATGCGGCAGTATTTCTTTCATATCAATACATACAATATCTTGAAAACCTCTTTGTTGTAAACCACCAATTATTTTATGACAATTATAGAGGTTATAATCAAATCCCCTTCTTACTCTTTGATTTATTGAAAGCATACCATTTACACCGTATGATACTCTATTACACAAGAGACTTCTATCATAATCTTGCAAATCAATAGCCCAATATTGCCAACTAACAGGAAAATCGCTAGCCGACCTTAATATTTCTATCGGATCTCTAACAAGATACAAAATAGGAGTTTTTTTGATAGAAGATAGAGAAATTTATACAATAAATCATCAGAATTATAAGACAGAATCACTACGTTATAGCCATTCTGTAAAAGAACATCATAATTTGCATGATATGGTAAAGAATAACCATGAAGATAATAATGGTCTGGTGCAATATTGATATTACATTTTCTTAACGTTCGAATCATGGCAGTACTTCCAGAAAATCCAGCAATTACTACTATAAACTTATAATTACTAGGTAAAGGGATATTTAAATCCCATGCATCTTCAGCTTTTATACTACCGATAATCTATAGCATTTGGATTGAGTAATGGTGGAAAAGGATGGTTAGTATGGCATTGTTTAAATTCACTCGATTCTATCCATGTTTGTATAGATTCTAGATTCTTTTTAGATTCTTGAATTTTAGATGTTTCGGATACTTCATATCCTCAACATGACAGATTAACATGTGTGTATGAGAATCTAGATTCTTAAATATTTCGCTTCACTCAATAGGACGTATTTATAGATTCTAGATTCTGCATAGAATCTTTCAAAAGAATTTTATATTTTCTTTTTAGAATTTCTTGTAACCTTATAGAATCTAGAATCTATTCTGTCATATTGAGGATATGAAATATCCGAAATATTCTTTAGATGTTTCGCTACGCTCAACATGACAGAGAATCGAAAGCTAGATTCCCACAATCCCAAATGCTAAGATTTTGCAAGTGAGTATTTAAAACACACAAACACAAATTCTAAGAGTTGCTATTCAGCTTTGGTGATTTTATGGGATTTTTAAGGTAGGAGTTACCTGTGTTGGTAATGACTACTCTAAAAAAGAGATAATCTTTTATATGATGAGACGAGACTGTATTCTTTAGAATCTAGGCTTAGATTCTCTGTCATGTTGAGCCTTTAGGCGAAACATCTATTTGCGTCATGTGAAGCGAAGCGAAATATCTTTACATTCGATTCTATACTTTAGATATTTCGGCTATGCCTCAATATGACAAAGAAATAGAAAATCTAAAAAATTTCAAATTCTAAGAGTTGCTCTCATGCTTTAGCAGTTTTTGCTAATTTTTGGATAGGGAGTTATCTGTATCGATAATGACCTATTCAAAAATTAGCAAATCTACTAAATGATGAGACA
>CASFZH010000047.1 GCA_949299115.1 uncultured Helicobacter sp.
CAGTAAGATTGCCACTTTCTATTTCTTTAGCAGTCTGGGCTGATTGTTCTATTGCTTTAGCATCTTGCTCTAAGCCTTTTTGTGTTTTTTGGATATTGTTGCTGATTATAGTAGCTAAATAGCCAATTTCATCATTTGCTTTTGCTTTAACAATAACTGGAGCTTCTTTAGTTTCATGATTGAGGTATTTGAAAAATGCAGTTGAGATATTTTGTATTGTATTTAACCTTAATGTAATATTCTTTTTTACAATCCAAAATATGGCTAAGGAGATAAAGATGATAAAAACTATTGCACTAATAATGATAATATTACGCAAACTTTTACTTGGCATGAAAATAGATTCTTCTGGTGCTGTTACATTAATAGCCCAATATATACCTGAATTTTCTCCAATTTCGAACGATGCAACACCAGTATAGCTTAAATCTCCGGCAAGGTTTTTATATTCAACCACACCATCTTTGTGTTGCTTGAGCATATCTGCTAATTGTTGTGTTGATGTATCTTTGTTGAGTTCCAATAAAGTTTTACCTTGATATTCTTTTTTTGGATGGATTAAGAGTTTAGAGTTACTATCTAAAAGTGAGAGATAATCATTTTTAAATACCGATAGTTCACCATTAAATAATTTTTGTCTTATCCCATCTAAATCTACATAAACTCCGATAACTCCTATAATTTTATTATTCTTATTAAATAGAGGAATATTTAAAGAAGAAATATAGTATTCTTTATTTTGAAAAATGAAGTGATTAGGGCTTCCTATGGTTGGCTTTCCTGTTTGCAAGGCTTCCTGAATTTTTGCTGATTGGAGAATTTCATTGTGAACCCCCTGTATTACAATTCCACCGTCTCTATCCATATCAGAATCATGAGCAAATAGCATAGCCTCATTATCGTTAAAAGCATATTTCGGATTGTTGGCAAATAAATATGTGTCTCTTAGATATATGTATCCAAATATATTGGTTTTTACTTTATCAACCATATTGCTTAATTTTTGCTCAATTAATAATTCTTTCCCTGCAATATCATCAAATATTAGCTGTTGTACGTTGGCATACGTTACGTTAAGCGAAGTGTAACTGCCTTGTATATTTCCTTGTGTAAGATTTGCTGCACGTCTAGCGGTATTTTCAAGTAATTTATGAGATTCCTCCATAAGTATAGAATGCGATTTTTCATTAATAACATAGGATAAAAGAATCATACATATTAAAATAATGCTGACAATGGCAATGATGATTTTAGTCCCTATCTTGAGATTCGCTAATTGCATAAATGCTCCTTGGTTATTTCTTGAGGATATTTGTGGATGATTGGAGTAAAAACCAAAACCTTAAAATAAAATTTTTTTATTTTACTATGTTTTATAATTGTTTTTTTTTTTTTGAAGATAATATCGATATTTTTTATAATATTGTGTTTAATAATGTAACAAAATATATTTTTTGCATATAATTTTGTAATTTTATTGAATAGAATATTGGGGAATATTTTTTATACATTTCGTATTTTGAGATATTCAAGATGTATGGTTACTGTATTTTGCTTTGATATCAAGAGATATGCAACTATTGTGATGTTAGAGTACTATTCAAAAATAAAGTAATGATGTTTATAAAATTATGTGAAATCACATATTATTTATTTTTGATTTCCGTTTATGTAAAATATCAGCCAACATAAAACTTAACTCTAAGGCTTGTGTAGCATTGAGTCGTGGGTCGCATTGTGTTTTATAATTTGTGTGCAATATGTCTTCATCGATTTCTTGAACACCGCCAATGCATTCTGTCACGTTTGCTCCTGTCATTTCAAGATGAACACCTCCAGCAATACTACCTTGTGCCTCATGAATAGCAAAAAAACTTTGTATTTCACTTATAATATCTGCAAAGATTCTTGTTTTATATCCATTATTTGCAACTCTTGTATTACCGTGCATAGGATCGCAGCTCCATAAGATATTGCGACCTTCTGTGCATATTGCTTTCAACAGGGAAGGGAATTTATCTTGAATAGTATTTGCACCCATACGAATAATGAGATTTAATCTACCACTTTCATTGTTTGGATTTAAAATATCACAAATTTTCATTATATCATCTTTTGTAGCATTAGGACCTATCTTAACTCCTATTGGATTTTTGACACCTCGTAAAAACTCCATGTGTGCATGATTTATGTCTCTCGTTCTTTCTCCTATCCAAAGCATGTGCGCAGAACAATCATACCAATCTCCACTTAAGGAATCTTGTCTAGTTAGTGCTTCTTCATAGTTTAACACTAAAGCTTCATGTGATGTGTAAAATGATACTTCTTTGAGCTGTCGTGCAGTATTTATATCAATACCACATGCTTCCATAAAGTTTAAAGATTTTGTGATATCTTTTGCTAGATCTTCATATTTTTTACCAAAGTTATTATTAGCTACAAAACTTAGATTCCAATTATGCACTTGCAAGAGATTTGCAAAACCGCCTTGTGAAAATGCCCGTAGGAGATTCAAAGTGCTAGCACTTTGATGATATCCTTTTAGCAGACGTAATGGATCTGGCTCTCTTTTGTCAAGTTCTTGTGAATTAATTAAGTCGCCTCGATAGCTTGGATACGCTACTCCATCTATTGTTTCAATATCACTACTTCTAGGTTTTGCAAATTGTCCAGCTAACCTCCCTACTTTAACAATAGGACAACTTGATGCAAAAGTAAGAATAACGCTCATTTGTAAAATTATTTTAAACATATCTCGAATCGAATTGGCACTAAATTGGGAAAAACTTTCTGCACAATCACCACCTTGCAACAAAAAAGCTTCTCCTCGGCTTGCCTTAGCTAATTTTTCTTTTAAGCTATCTGCTTCTTTTGCAAAAACTAATGGTGGGAATGATGTTAACTCTCTTTCAACAGATTCTATTGCTTCCTTATCTTTGTAAATTGGATGTTGTTTAATAGGAAAATTCCTCCAACTTCTTTTGTTCCAATTATGTATAGAACGACTCATATTGCTTCCTTAAGAATTTTGTGTTTCTATTTATCAATGCGTAGTTTTCTGAATACAGAAATTGCATTATTTCTTGATTTTAACTATCTTTGAATTAGCATTAACAACAGCAACAAATATATAATTGCTATGATGATAGTATTATAATAAAAAAATCAATAGTAATAGTTATGAAATTAAAAAAACAAACATTTTACTTGTTGAATAATCAGTTTTTATAATAGTTAAAATAATTTTTGCATTGATATAAAAATTTTATATCAAAAAATAATACCTTTCATTACTTCACTGCATAGAATCTCCTTTGTATAGTGTTTAGTCTAGGGTGGGGAGGACGTCGCACTACGTTTTCCTTGTATGCGTGGTGCGTTTAAAGCTCAATACCGCAATATTGTGCTACCTCCTCAAAGACAGTCTTGCTTTCGCCATTAAAGCCTTGTATATGCACACTGCTAAGTTCCTTGCCATTGGCACATTTGCCACTTACCGCTTTGCTGTCCTCATAAATAAGAATCGTTACTAGCTTGCCATTAAAGTTATAGAGTCTGATCGCACCTTCTTCCTTGTCCTCTTTGTATGTAGCTTCTATCATCAGATTCCCATTCATATAATACCATTTCCCTACACCTTCTCTTTTGCCGTTTTTGTATGGGAGCTCCCTAGCCAAAACCCCATTGCCATGATAGCCCTTGCCAACGCCATTTGCCTTACCATTTGTGTATGGAGTCTCAAGCAAAACCTTGCCATTTGCATGATATATTTTTACGATACCCTCTATCTCACCATTTTTATAGGGTATCTCTACGGGGAGATGCCCATTTGCATGGTATTGTTTCTCCACACAGCCCTTTATTTTATCCGCTTCGCTTTGGCATTCTGGTAGCTCGGCGAGTAATAAATAGGGCAACGCCACCACCAATAATGTTAATTGTAATATTTTTCTCATAGAATCTCCTTTTGTGTGTGGCTTATATTAAGGCGAGGACAAGCCATTCTTCTATTGCATAATGTCTGTATTCTTGCAATCCCACTTAAGTCAAAAATTATATTTTTGTTTAGCTTTTTGCAAATCTTCTATTGTATCAATCCCAATGCTATCACTCTGTACGCATGCGACTTTTATGCTTTTAGCATAATAGATTGCACGTAATTGTTCCAATTTCTCTATATTTTCTAAATGTGTTTCTGGAAATTTTGCCAATGTTTCAAGACTCTCCTTAAAGTATCCATATATCCCGAGATGTGCCCAATATTTTTGATTTTTTTGTGTCGTAGTATCACGATAAAATGGTATACAAGAGCGAGAAAAATAAATAGCCTCATGTTGGTGATTCAAAACGACTTTTACTATATTTGGATTATTAGCATCTTTGTAGCTTATTTCTTTTACACAAGTTGCCATAAAATCACTTGTCTGCATGCATTTTTGCAAGGATTTAATTACATGTTGCTCTAAAAAAGGTTCATCGGCTTGTAAATTAATAATTATTTCATTATTTTTTAGCCCCAAAATTCTACTTGCTTCAAGTACGCGCAAACTGCCATTGGGAATATTTGGGTCTGTAAGCACTGCTTTAATGTTGTATTTTTGTGCTATATCATACGTTTCTTGAGAATCTAACGCCAATACTACATCATCGATTTGTTCGGCATTTTTTGCACTTCTAATAAACATCGGCATTCCGTCAATATCACATAGAATCTTTTGGGGAAATCTTGTGCTAGCAAGTCTAGCTGGAATAATAATCATGCGACCTCCTTGAAGTATAATAATAAGATTATGCTTACAATGTTATTGTATTGCATATTGATTTCTAGCATAACTTAAAGGCTGGAGATTTTTTTGTTTGTATAAGTGTGATTATAATCCCATTTTACCGGGATTTAAGATATTATTTGGGTCGAATGCCTTTTTGATAGTGCGAAAAAGATTCATTTCTTGTTCGCTAAAGGCAAGATTCATAAATGGAGCTTTAGCAAGTCCAATGCCATGTTCACCACTCAATGTCCCCTCTAATTCAACAGCAATTTTAAAAATTTCTGTAATAGCCTCATATCCTTTATCTAAATCGTCTAAGTTTTCTACCATGACATTAGTATGCACATTGCCATCACCTGTGTGTCCAAAACATGGAATCTTAAAATTATATTTTTTGCTTATTTTTTCAATTTCTTTGAGTAATTCAGGTAATTTTGAACGTGGAACAGTGACATCTTCATTTAATTTCTTTTTTCCATATATACTAATGCTTTGACTGGCATTTTTTCTTGCAAACCACAAATCTTGTCCCTCCTTATCATCTTTGGCTATTTTGAATGCTATACAACCATTTTTGTTAAACCTTTCTTGTATTTGTGTAAGTTGATGTTGGATTTCTGATTCTAAATTGCCATCTACTTCAGTAATCAGTATCGCTCCGGCTTCGATTGGTAATCCTTTTTGAAATTTTGTTTCTACTGCACGTATTGTTAAATTATCTAAAAATTCCATTGCTACAGGTACAACACCGCTAGCCATTGTCTTATAAACTGCATTCATTGCATCCTCTATTGTATTAAAGACACCCATTGCAGCACGTTTGAGTTTTGGTTTTGCCAAAAGCTTAAGTGTGATTTCAGTAATTACTGCTAGTGTGCCTTCACTAGCAATCAGTATGCCAGCAATATTATATCCTGCTACATCTTTAATTGTTTTTTTCCCTGCACGGATAATATCTCCGTTCGGTAGCACTGCACGAATTGCCATAACATAGTCTTTTGTAATCCCGTATTTTGCAGCTCTCATACCACCTGCATTTTCACTTACATTGCCACCAATTGTGCTTTGATTCTCACTTGCTGGATCTGGAGGATAAAATAAACCGTGTGATTCTACAAAATTTTGTAAATCTTTATTAATAACCCCTGGCTGCACTCGAACAATAAGATTTTTGGTATCAAGTTCTAAAATATTATTCATATATTTTTCAAGTGCCAATATAACACCACCATTTGCTACAATGCTGCCGCCCGTGAAACCACTTCCAGCACCACGTGGCACGATTGGAATCTTATGTGTATTGCAATATTTCAGAATCTTGCTGATTTCTTCTTCGTTCTTTGGAAATAATACTATATCTGGTTTTCTTTCTTCGCGTGTAGCATCATAGCTATACGCCATTCTATGCATTTCATCGTTTTTGGTATTTTCTTTTCCTAGCAAGTTTTCAAAATATTGAATATGTTGCATTAGATTTTTAGAATCTTCCATAAGCATATCACTCATGTTTACTCCTTGAATTTGTATAATAGTTATTGGTAATTTAATATAGATAGTGTAATCTAGTGCTTGGAGTATATTATAAAAAATGTTAGGATTATTAATATGATATTAGATTCTTTAACAAAAGTTTTATTAGTTATAATTACAGTTGGATTACATTATGGTATTGAAAAAAACTTACACGATTATATAAAACATTAGGTGAACTACGGTTTCTGAAATTGTGGTTATTATAAATATTTGGGATTCTAACAGAATATTTCAATCTATATTTACACATAAAATAGGGCTTTATTTATATTTTAATACAGAATCCTATCATATTCTTTTATCTTGTTTGCAATATTTTTATTGATTACAAGTATATACATAAAGTATATGTGTAATACCTTAGGTTTAAGGTTGAGATTGTGAGATTATTAAAATATATATGTATATGTGTATTCTTGGTATTTATATCTAGTTTGCTACATATTTACTTTCGTGCTTTCAATAATCACATAAATAATGAGTTTATGCTTTCGTTATGATAGATTCTGCGGACAACTTCAGCAAAAAGAGGGGCAACAGATAAGATTGTAATTTTTTGACTATGTTGTTTTAATGGAATTGAATTGCTTAATACAATTTCATCTAACACACTTTCATCAATTTTTTTATATGCATCGCCACTCAAAACCGCATGTGTACCAATCGCCATAACACTATTTGCCCCTTTGTCTTTCAACACTTGAGCAGCTTTACACATAGTTCCAGCTGTATCAATCATATCATCTATTAATATAACATCTCGTCCTTTAACATCGCCTATGATGTTCATGACTTCGCTTACATTAGCTTTTTCTCGTTTTTTATCAACAATAACTAAGTCAAGACCAAGTTGATTGGCAAAATACCTAGCTCTTGCTACTCCACCAATATCTGGGCTTGCTATAATTGGATTTTTTAAGCCTTTTTTATGTCTTACATAGTCTCGAAATATTATGGCGCCATAAAGATTGTCAACTGGAACATCAAAGAATCCTTGAATCTGACCCGCATGCAAATCCATAGTAATAATTCGATTGATTCCTGCACTTTGTATGAGATTTGCTACAAGCTTTGCTGTTATTGGGACACGAGGAGCCGCTTTTCTATCCTGCCTTGCGTATCCAAAATAGGGAATCACAGCATTGATTGAGTTGGCACTACTTCTTCTAAGGGCATCTGTCATAATGAGTAATTCCATAAGGTTATCGTTTGTGGGGGCACATGTGGGCTGCACAATAAACACATCTTTACCTCTCACAGATTCACTAATTTGAACATTAATTTCACCATCACTAAAACGCGTTATGGTAGCTTTAGATAATGTGCAATCAAGATTGTGTGCCAATTCTTTGCTAAATTCCGGATGAGCATTGCCTGTAAAAATTTTAAAGCCTTTCATCATTATCCTTTTTCTTCTAAGTATATGGCGTAATTCTACATAAAAATATTGATTTCTTTATCAATACTGTGGGATTTGTGATTTTTTATGATTAAAATTAATATTTTGTTTCAGAAAATTTTAATAAAATATGAAAAATTGAAATATTTTTTAATTATTACTTTTTGTAACTTTACAATAAATAAAACGAATTAAAAAAAGTATTTTTTAGGTTTATTTGTACAATTATTGTTATTATGAAAGTATCTATAATTTAAATTAAGGAGCATTATTATGATAACTTTAGAAGGAAATAGGGCTTATCTCAAAGGTGCAAGATTACAAGTTGGTGCATATGCCCCAAAAGTATATGTATTAAATCAAAATTTTGATGGTGTTGCTATAGGTGGAGGCACTGGGAAATATCAGGTGATAAGCGTGATTCCAAGTATTGATGGTGGTGTGTGCCAAACACAAACAAAAACATTTTATCAAAAATTAAGTGGCAAGAACAATGTTGATTTGATTGCCGTGTGTTCTGATACACCCTTTGCAATAAAACGGTTTTGCGTTGGTAGCGAAACTAATATTATGGTAACAAGTGATTTTAGAGGCAAAAAATTTGGTAATGCGTATGGGCTTATTTTGGAGAATACAATTTTTCAGGAAATGCTTACACGTGCAGTGATAGTCATTGATCCTCATGGTAAAATTATACATCAAGAGATAGTGGCAGAGATTGGAAATGAACCCAATTATGAGGCAGCATTAAAAGTTTTAGCATAACCAACATAATATAAATGGGCTACTATTCTCACATTTATTGTTTTTGTAGTTGCATATAGCAAAAATCATAGTTGTTATATATAAGACTACAAGTTGGGAATATCTTCCGTGCTTTTTAACATTGTGCTTTAATGTTTTTCATATAAAATATTTCTCTCTTAACTTTCTATTATCTCATTATCTTGTTATGTGCTTATTGTTCTTGTAGTAACTGTCTATTGCAAATACATGTTAGATAATTATATAATTCGTAATTTATTTTTTATAAAATTGCAAATTTTTACGTTTTTTATTATAATATTCAATTGGAATTCCTTTTTACACTTTTAACGACATTTTAAGATTCTGTGAAGCAAGGGATTCTCAATATAATATTAGGGAGATTACATGACAAATATTGGATCAAATGAAAGTGAGTTATATAAATTTTTGAATAAATATGGTATTAAAACACCAGAATATAAAAGTATCGGATTAAATGAGGTTATTTCCTTTTCTTCTTTTCCAGCAGTTATAAAAATTGAGTCGTCAAAAGTTGTGCATAAAAGTGATGTTGGCGGAGTAATACTAAATCTTAATAGCATTCAAGAGTTAGAGCAAGCACGTGGACAAATAATAAGGAATTTAGAAAAACATAATATAACATTAGATTCTCATGATGGTTTTATTATTACACAGATGATTATGGGTGAAGAATTATATATTGGTAGCACAGAAGATTCAACTTTTGGCAATGTGATTGTATTTGGTAGGGGTGGAATCTATTTGGAGCTATATAAAGATGTTTGTTACATAGAACAGTATGCACGAGAGGAAGAAATAATAAGAGCGATACGCACCACTAAAATATCTAAGCTTTTTCAAGCTTTTCGTGGTTGTGAATATAAAGAACAGTGGATAATAGATTTAGTGAAAAGTATACAAAAGATATTACAAGAAAATGAGATAAAAGAGCTTGATATAAACCCCTTAAAGCTTACGAATAATGGATTCATAGCTGTCGATGCGAGAATCTTATTTGGTAAATCGTCATATAGCGAAGTAAATAGAGAGGAAAGTCGCCCAGACTTTTTACACAATGAACGAGTGGTTATTGTTGGTGCAAGCACAGAGCCACAAAAAACTGGATATACTATTGCAAAAAATGCTCAAAGTTTCAAAGGTGAACTTTTGTATGTTAATGCTAAAGGTGGTGAGCTTTTTGGTAGGAAGCTTTATAAGAGTGTGAGTGAGATTGAGGGTGATATTGATACCGCAGTTATTGTAGTTGGTGCTAATTTTGTGATTCCAACAATTCACGAATTAATCAAGAAAAACTTAAAGAATCTTATTATTATCACTGCTGGATTTAAAGAAAGTGGACATGATGCAGAAGAGGAAGAAATAGGTGAATTAGCAAGAAAATATAATTTTAATGTCATTGGTCCAAATTGTCTTGGATTCTATGAAATTTCCAAGAAACTCAATATTACTTTTGGCACAGGTGATGTTAGAGAGGGTACTCATGCGTTTTTATCACAAAGTGGGGCTGTTTTGGCTTCTCTTATGGATAGGGCTGCTGAACTCAATATTGGTTTTTCCCATCTTATTAGTGTTGGAAATGCGGTAGATTTACGTAGTGCGGAGATTATTCCCATGCTTAATAATGCTAAAGAGTGCGAAAGTATTTCGCTGTACTTGGAGGGCGTTGCACGTGGTAGGTCATTGTGCGAGAGTATTAGGAAATGTAAAAAACCTATCTATCTTTTTAAGGCGGCGAAATCGGAAGTGGCTAAAAAAGCAGCATTTTCTCATACTGGGAATTTAAGTGGCAATTATGCTATGTTTAATGGTATCATGCAAAGTCTTGGGGTAAAGGTTGTAAATACGCTTGATTCTCTTATCTTTGCTCCTCTTTTTAGAGATGTGCAAACAATTGCTGTTATCACAAATGCAGGAGGTCCTGGCACTGTATTAACAGATGCCATTGCAGCACGTAATAAAACATTGTATGAATTAAATGATTCACAAAAAGCAGAATTGGATAAAGTGTTGCCACCTATGTGGTCGCATAATAACCCTATTGATGTGATAGGCGATGCATTGCCTGATAGATATGAAAATGCCTTAAAAGTTGTAGATGCTTTTCCTAATCTCGACGTAATTTATATGCTTATCACACCACAGGATATGACAGATGCATTAGGTACTGTGCAGATTCTAAAAAAGCATGTTTTTAAACATAAAATAGTTCCAATTCTTTTAGGTGGCACACATGTTAAAGATGCAAGGGAATATTGCCTCAAGAATCACATTTTATTTTTCTCAAATATTGCTCAAGCATGTGAATTTTTAGTGTAGTTTTTATTTAATCATTATGATGCAATCTCTGAATCGTAATGAGATTTTTTAAGATATGTAGAATAAGATTTTCTATAAATAGTAAGAGAATCTTTGTGCAATACTAATACAGACACATCACATTTTTTTATAATGAAGTGTGATTTTATTATTCACATAGTTTTTTATAATTTCAAAATCTGGATTAAACGTAGCGATATTATGTGCTGCTATACCAATCGCAGTGCCTATTCCTATGGCTGCTGTAATAGGATTTGGGATAGCTGCTACTGCGATACCGGCTGCTCTATTAGCAGTTTTTATTCTACATGAGAATCCTTGTTTTTCAATTATTTGCTCTATACGGCTTACTGCTATATCCATGTTATCAATACCATAAAGTTCCATATTTCTTTTTTGTGCTATGAGCATTTCTAATCTTTGTGTGTTTATATCACCATAATAAAAGCTCATTTCTTGAGTATTTGCCATAGTTGCTCCTTAAGATTTGAATTAAAAATAGTTTATCTTACAAAAAAAAAATAAGTCAAGTTAAAGAATCAAATTAACTATGCTTAGAGTAATTTTCAAAGAAATGCTAAAAATTGTGTTAAGATTCTTTGTCATAAAGTGTATAGGAATGCTTGATTTTTTGGTTTTATAATTTGTGGTCTATAAAATGCCAAGAAGAAAGTAAAAGGAAAGGTTTAATTATGGAACGGACTATTTATCTTGCTGGTGGCTGTTTTTGGGGAATTCAGGGGTATTTTGATTTATTGCACGGCGTTGTTGCTACGCGAGTTGGATATGCAAATTCACGATATGAGAATCCGAATTATGAATTAGTTTGTACAGGAATAACAAATGCAACAGAAGCCATAGAAATATTGTATGATGATAAAAAAATAGGTTTGGATTGTGGGATAATCAGCAATAAAGATTCTGCAACTTTAGATTCTGATTATACAATATGTGGAAATATTAATAAGACAATTGATTATCATATTCCAGATTGCATACTATCAAGATTTTTTTCTATCATTAATCCTAGTGCTTTGAATTACCAGGGTAATGATAGGGGTACACAATATCGAAGTGGGATTTATGCAACAGATGTGGAGACATTGTCTAAGATTCAATATTTTATACAGCAATATATTGCACCTATTTATAAGGGTGCTATTGTTGTTGAGGTTATGCTATTAGAGAATTTTTATGAAGCAGAAGAATATCATCAAAAATATCTCATAAAGAATCCGCATGGTTATTGTCATATTGATATGAAACAAGCTTTGCAACCACTTTCCTTTAAACATTGGCATTGAAATAGTAAAATCAATGATATGAAATTATGTGATTGTATATGTTAATCATTTATATGATGAAAAGTTAAAAGATACTATGAATCATTGTATTATGATGAATAGTATTATCTTTTAAAGAAATAATCATAATTTATGAGTTTTAATTCTTAATAACGAGAATATTTAATATTTTTTTAAATTAATTATCTACTTTTTTGTGTTTATTTAGATAACATGAAAGATTATTTTATAGCGAAGAATCTTCATAAAAATGAGTGAATCATTTTATTTTCTTCATTGAGAAATTATATAATTATAGAATATATCTTATTATAAAAGGAATTTTATGAAGGGTTATAGTTTTGTATCAAAATTATCGAAATTGTGTTTAACTGCTGTGTTGGCTTCTTGCTTATTGCATGCAGAAGAAAAGCAACCTAATGCAGAATCTATTGCAGATTTATTTTATCAAGTAAATGGTGACAAAAAAGATCCGCATAAAAAGATTAATCATACAAAAGGCTTTTGTGCAACAGGAGAGCTCATTCCTATCCCAAATATTACTAAAACCTATGATATTCCTCTTTTGCAGGAATCAAACATACCGACCGAAGTGCGTTTTTCTCTTGGTGGTGGGAATCCAAAGGCAAGCGACAAGACAAAGGGAAGAGGATTGGCTCTAAAGGTTGCAGGTAAAAATGACAGTTGGGAAATTGTAGTTTTGAATTCTGAAATAAATTTTGCAAAGAATTTAGAGGAATTTGCAAAATTCTTTGCAATAAGGATTCCAAAAAATGGGAAGCTAGATGTTGAAAACATTGCAAAAGTTACAAAAGAAACTCCATCATTTGCGAATTACGAAAAATATTTGGAAAGTGTTCCATTAACCCCTAGTGTAGCCAATACTGCTTATTATAGTGTGCACACTTTTTTCTTCCACGATTCTAAGAGTAAAAAAATGATTCCAGCACGTTTTAAATTTGTGCCTATTGCTGGAGAAAGGGGAGTAAGTCAAGAAGAAGCTAAGGCTATGGGCGATGATTTTTTGGAATCTGATTTTAAAAATCAAGTTGCTAAAAAACCTGTTGAATATAAAATGATTCTTGTTCTTGCAAATCCTAAAGACAGTGTCAATGACACAACGGTTTTATGGAGTGGGAAACATAAAGAGGTCCAAATCGCTACTTTGAAAGTCAATAAATATACAGGTACAGATTGCAATGGTGATGTATTTATGCCAGCGATATTGCCAAAAGGTATAGAGGCACCAAAAGATCCATTATTTGAGACAAGAAATGAGGTATATTCTATAACTTTTGGACGTAGACAATAAAAATATTATAGATTTATGATTTTAATTCAAATATATTACCTGTTTTTATTTGAATGAAAGCAAGTGATATAAAAAATAAGGAAGAGTATAAGATCATAATGAAGTCGCACTGAAAGCGTAGGGATTATACTGTATTTATTATGTATTTAATGACAATGCAGTATTATGAGATAGGGTTTTGATGGTAGTGTTATAGGCAATATTTATATGTAAAAATATATAATATTATAAACAAATGCAAAATTTGTGTTTGATATTTTAATTATGTAATCGGAATTAGATGTTATTCATTTCATGCTTGTAGTATGATATATCATATAGTTATTGCTATTTTATAATAATGGTATATTGCAATATGATTCCATTTCTTTTCCCATTGGGGTGTGAAAGATTGGTGTTTTTGAATCTACTATTTTTGCTTTTTCTACAATTTTACCGTTTTGCATAAGTATAAAAGTAGAACAAAATCTCCGTGCCAGTTGTATATCATGTGTAATAAAGAGAAAACTGCATTGCGTTTTTTGTTGTGTTTCTGTAAATAAATTCCATATTTTTTCTTGTAAATCATAATCGAGACCCGAAGTTGTCTCATCAAGGATAATCAATTTTGGCTTTATAAGTAATGCTCTTGCTATGCAAATTCTTTGTGCCTGTCCTCCTGATAACATCATGGGATATTTGTATAAAATATCGTGGGGCAATTCGAGTTTATCTAATAAGGGAATGATTATGTGTAAATGAGATTCTAAAGTATGGAGAGAGAGCAAATGAAAGAGGGGCTCTTGTAGATTGTCTAAAATAGTAAGACGTGGATTAAGAGAGCTAAGGGGATCTTGCAAAAGAATTTGTACTTGTTTGTAAAATTGTCTACGTTGTGCAAGTGTGGTAAGTTTCACATTTGTATTGTGTAGTTTGATACATCCTTTTTTTGGCTTTTGTAGTTGAGCAATAATTTTTGCTAATGTGCTTTTCCCACAACCACTAGGACCAACAAGAGCTATATTTTCAGAGATTTTTATATTTAATGAAATGTCTTGTAGAATCTCTTTTGCGTATTTTCTTACTATACGATAGTAACTATATTCATGTGAAATATTGCAAACTTCTAGTAACATAGGCTTCTCATTTTATTGTGGATATAATTCTAACATTTTACGTTGCAATAATTGTGTGAGTGTAGTTTGCATCGTTGTGGTTTTTATAGCATTTCTGTCAAAAGTTTGCACAATTTTACCATTTTCAATACACACAATATAATCTGCCATTTTTATAGCAACGTCTAAGTCATGTGTTATAAGTAAGATTCCGAGTCCTCTAGTTTTTTGTAATTGCTTCAATAATGTTAGAATTTTATATTGCACGATTAAATCCAAATCCGTCGTGGGTTCATCAGCAATGAGGAATGGAGAGTTGGTAAGTAGGGCTATAGCTATCATAACTCTTTGTAGCATGCCGCCACTTAATTCAAAGGGGTAGAGTGTTAATATTGATAGAGGGAGATTGACTTCTTGTAAAATTGATTTTATATGATATTTATCATAACGAATAGCAAGAGAATCTAGAGTTTCTCTAAAATGTGATTCAATAGAATGCAGAGGATTAAAGCAAGTTTTTGGGTTTTGCATAATGCTAGCAAAGATTCTTGATACGGAATTTTGTGGTAGGATAGGTACATCATTCAAGAGGATTTCTCCACTTGTTTGTTTAAGATAAGGTGGTAGTAGTCCTTGTATAGCAAGAGTTGTCAGTGTTTTACCGCTACCGCTTTTGCCAAGTAGGATTGTTGTTTTATTTTTATAAATTGATAAAGAGATAGAATCAAGCAATATCATATCGTGATGATATAGTGTGATATTATGTATACGTAAAGTCATGTGTATTCTTTAATGAAAATTTTTTATATCAAAGTCAAAATAATCCCGCAAACTGTCTCCTAATATATTGCATAATGCCACACAAAAAAATAATGCAAAACCGGGATACAATAGTAATTCAGGGTTACTCCATAAAAAATCTTTAGAATCACTTAGCATAACACCCCATTCGGCTTGTGGTGCTTGGACTCCAAGGCCCAAAAATGATAAACCCGCAATATGCAATAAAATATGTCCTATATCCATAGTAGCCAATACACCACATTGCGTTAAAACGGGAATAAAAAAATTACGTTTAAAATTTTGCCAAGCACTTGCACCATAAACATAGGAAAGTAATACAAACTCACGATTTTTGATATTTATAATGATGCTACGCACAATTCTTGCATACCAAGCCCAATGTGTTAGTGCTATGGCAAGTATAACATTGTTTAATCCAGAACCAAAAATACCTACAAAAAAAAGAGATAAGACAATGGTAGGTAAGCTTAAAAATATATCGCAGATTCTCATAACAAGAGAATCGATTCTGCCACCAAGAAAGCCAGAAATCCCACCTATGCTAATTCCCAAAAAAAGAATTATACTCATAATTATACATACAGCACTTAATGATATTCTTGCACCGTATATGAGACGTGTAAAAATATCTCTACCTAAATGATCGGTGCCAAACCAGTGCAAGGTGCTTATTGAGGCAAATTTATTGTCTAAATCTATGTCATTAGGTAAATATGGCAATAAGAGGGGAGCAAAAATTGCAATGCTTACACATAACGCGAGTAATATGCTAGAGATTTTTCCAAAAATATTGAATCTTTTTTTGTAGTATTTTGCCGTATCGTATAAATAGTCCATATCCTTCCTTGTATATTATGAATCTATCGTATTTTTTCGTACACGTGGGTCAAGAAACACATAGAGTATGTCAACTACAAGATTACAAAAAGAAAATATAACACACATAACAACCACGAAACATTGAATGATGGGATAATCATGGTTAGCAATACCTTGTATACTGTAAAACCCAATTCCAGGAATAGCAAAAATACTTTCTATGACTAATGCTCCGCCAATAAGTTCTCCGATGTGCATACCAAATGACGTTACAATAGGCAACATAGAATTATAGAAAATATGTTTATAAACAATTTTTGTTTTACTTAATCCTCGTAAGTATGCGTAGGAAATATGTCTTTCTTTTGCAATTTCTAACATATTAGAACGGATAAGCCTAATATTAACGCATAATGACATAATAGCGATGCTTAAAGTAGGTAAAATAAAAGATTCTATACCATCAACACCAAGAGGTGGTAGCCAATTTAATGTTAAAGAAAAAAGCATAATAAGTAAAAATGCCAACCAAAAGTTTGGAATGGATACACCAAGAAAGCAAAATATCCGTATTAAAAAGTCTGGAATTTTGTCTCTATATAAAGCTGAAATGATGCCTAGCGGGATAGAACAACAAAGCGTAAATATAAAAGCTAAAGCGGTCAGTATAAGAGTATTTGGGAGATAATATAAAAAATCTTCTACTACATCTCTATTTGTCATATAAGATTTACCAAAATCCAACATAATGGCTTTTTGTAGCCATAAGATGTATTGCTGTATGATTGGTCTATCTAAACCAAATTCTTGACGTATTTGTGCTATGACTTCAGGTGTTGAAGGTAAATTAGAGTTTATAATGTATTGTGCCACAGGGTCTGTATTATTGAGACGTAAAAGCAGAAAAATACTGAATGAAACAATGAGCAACATTGGTATGACAGCTAAGATTCTAAAGCAAATGTAGCGCGTCATTGTCTATAAAACTCCCAAAATGGTATTTCAAATGCTTGCAAGCCCATAGTAATACCGCCAATATTCGTTGTTGTAATGGCTTTATTGGTCTGATATGTTAGTGGAATGTAAATATGTGTGTTATATAGAGTTGTTAAAATGGTGGTTATTTGTGTTTGTATCTGATGAGTAGTAGTTGATGATAGAGTTGCAAATCGAGGGTCTCGCATAACTTCTTGTATAGCTTTATCAAGTTGTGGTTTTTGGGTAAGATTTTTTTGCACCACATAATCTACATGTCCGACATGCAACATTGAATGCAACATCGTAAGTGGTTCATAAGGTATACCCCAAGTTTGGCTAAAACATATATCAAAAGAACCATTAAGTTGCTTATTGCGATATATTGTTTCTTCATTGGCAATAAGTTTTAAAAAAATTCCAATTTCTTTAAGTTGGACTTGTAAGATTTCAGCCATTGCTTTTTGTGCGGGATTGTTGCCTATAAAGTTAAGATTGAATTCAAGTCTTTTATTGTCTTTATAGAAGAAATTATCATCTTGTAATACATACCCCAAATGTTTGATAAGATTTTTTGCTTCTTCTTTATTGTAAGTAGGTGGATTGTAGTTGACTAAATTGGCATAAGGCATATTTGGAGAAAACAATAAATCTGCTACGTTTTGATAATCATAATACACTGCTTTGACAAGTTGCTTTTTATTTATCCCTAATGCTAGAGCCTTACGCATAGAATCGGTATTAAGAGGGGCAATATTGGCATTCAATACCAATGTCGTTGTGAAAATATGGGGACTTGTGTGTGTGTGAAATTGTTTAGTTTTTGCAATATCCTTAAAAATTTCAATTGGAATCTCATCATATCCATAAATCATGTCTACTTGTTTTGTTTTAAGAGCTATGAGTTTTGCATTTGGATCAATAATGACTTTTGTAATAATTTTATCAAAATAGATTCCATTATAGGATTCTTTGTCCCAATAATCAGGGTTTTTTGTAAAAGTATCACTAATACCCAATTGTGTATGAGTGAGCATATATGGACCAGTGCCAATGGGCATAATAGGGTTGTGTTGTATTAAATCCAAATCGTCTGGAATCATGCTTGGAGCAATGAAACGGAATGGACGTATAAGCGATAATTCTTGTAGTGTTGCAATGTAGGGTTGTTTAAGGTGTAGGACAATATGATTGCTATCTTGAATTTCCACAGAATCAATTAGCATACTTAATGCTACCCAAGAATGTCGCAATCTATTTTTTAAAATAGAATCAAAATTTTTTTTTACCGCTTTAGCATCAAAAAGTTCACCATTTGCAAATTTTACGTTTTCACGTAACTGAAAAATATATGTTTTTCCAGAATCTTTGATATGCCAAGAAACTGCCAATGATGGGATAATATTCCCTTTTTTATCTGTTTTTACTAATCCTTCGTATATCATATTTTGTGCATACATTTGATTTGTGTTATAACCTTGCGGATTCAAAACACCAACATTTTGCGATACTGCTATACGCAATACGTTGTCTGCTTGAAGTAGTGTTGTATGGAGAATGAATAATAAAGACGCAAGAATCTTTTTTTGCATATTTTTATGTCCCTATCTAAAGCGAAAATTTAAAAAATAGAGTTATGATTAGCAATAAATTATTATCTCAATATTAATGCAAATGGATAAAAATAAAACAGCTTTGTATCGAATTAGAAATAATGAGATTGCATTTGCAGTAAATATTTGATAGGTCATATTGACTATTTCAATAATTTACTTGAGATAATTTTAAATATTTTACAACATTGTAGCATAAATATATAAAGAAAAATATGCTATAAAATATGTAATTCTTGTTTTTTTAAATGGTTTCTAGAAAAATTATTGCTAGCATTTTTTTGTTAGACATAATGTTTAATTTGATGGATATGCAGAATATTGAGATTTATTCTTATCTATAAAAAGCTGTCATGCATGGTTTTTAGGATGGTTATTTGTTAAAAGTTAATAATATAAAAAGTTATGTTAAAATATAATATTTAGAGATTAGTGTAGCTATATGATTTTAATAATTTTTTATTATTGATGTGTAAATTAAGGAGTTGCAATGTTAGTAGTTTTTGATTTTGATTCGACGCTTTTAGATGGAGAAAGTATTGATATTTTAGCAAAAAAATATCGCGTTGAGTCGGCTGTTTCCTATATTACAAAAGAGGCAATGGAAGGAAAATTAGATTTTTTCGAGAGTCTTATAAAACGAGTCGCATTTTTAGAAGATATGCCTCTATCTTTGGTGCAAGAGAGCATTAGAAATGATTTTACACTTATGAATGGTGCAATTGAGTGTATACAGGCATTACGCGATATGGGGCATATTGTGGTGTGTTTTAGTGGTGGCTTTCATATTATTACAGAGTACTTCAAAGATAGGCTTGGATTACATGCAACTTTTAGTAATATTTTACATCATAAAAATGCGAAATTAACGGGTAAAATTGGTGGCGATATGATGTTTGCGGATTCTAAGGGGCGTATGTTGCAAAATTTACAGGGTGTATTAGGTTTACAGTCTGATGAGTGTGTGGTTATTGGTGATGGTGCAAATGATTTGTCTATGTTTAGTTATGCAGACACACGGATAGCATTTTGTGCAAAAGAAATTTTACGAAGACAAGCAACACATTGCGTTGAAAACAAAGATTTAAGGGAAATTATTAGTATTTTAGAAGCAATGGACAAATAGATGTGGTAATTTTATAAAAACAGAGGTATTTTTTATAAGTCTTAGTAATTTTACAAAAAGTTACACAAAAGATTGGTAAAAATATGTTAGAATAGAACAAAAATAAGGAGAATGTCTATGCAAACTATAAATGTAAAAGCAATAAATATGCCAAGTAAAAAATCTTTACAAAAAAAAGCCACAAAAAGTTTTCTTGAAGGTAATTTTCAACAATCTTTTAACTTATTCCAAAATGCTTTTTGGCTTGATACTAACGATTTGGATTCAAAAATTGGGCTCTTTTTATCTGATATGGGAATGGATTTTGGACATGATGCTATTGGTATTTATGAGTTTTACCAAAGTGTTCTTGCATGTGAACCTAGAGCTAGTAAAGTACGTATACAGAAAATGATTTTGAATCTCATTGAAGCGTTTGATAACAAAACGCACCATCTTTTTGCAGTTATGCAACACAATAGAGATGCGATGTTAGAAGGTTATGATGCTATTAATTACACAGATATAAAAACATTATTAAAAACAAAGAGTTTTAAAGAGATTTATGGAGGATTGCCTTTTAATGCTAAGCTTGTTTTTAGTCGTAAAAGTGATTTTTATGAGTTTTTGTCTCTTTTAGTTAAAAATGATTATATTGATGCCCTGTTAAATTATATCGATGCCTTACCGCAGTATGATACTGAACTTATATCATTAATAGAAATGGCAAATCATAAACTTGAGGCAAAAAATAAGTTAAAAAAGGATAAAAAAATATCAAATGAATAGAAATATTACAGATGATAGCAGACAAGTTAAAGAAGATTCTATATTTTTGGTTACTCCACAAAATGAAAGATTCTTGGCTACCTTACCCAAACATATTCCAACTATACAGAGAGAAGATTTAAAACAATATTATTGTACAAACATAAAGATTATAGGTATAACTGGCACAAATGGCAAAACTACTACTGCAGCAGCCATATACTCTATGCTTTTAGATATGGGATATAACGTAGCCTTATTGGGAACAAGAGGCATGTTTGTCAACAATAAACAAATAAAACCGAAAGGTTTAACAACTCCTAAACTTTTAGAGCTGTATCAGGATATTGATATGGCAGTGCAATCACAATGTGAATACTTTATTATGGAAGTAAGCTCACATGCAATAAAACAAGAACGAATTTTTGGTTTAGATTTTTGCATTAAGATTTTGACTAATATTACAAGCGATCATTTAGATTATCATAAGACTTGGGAAGATTATGCCCAAACTAAATTAAAATTTTTACGTGAGGGTAATGGTATAAAAATTATTAATCTTGATGATGTAAGTGGTGCTACCATGAGATTTTTCCCCAATGTTTTAACGTATGGAATAGAATCAAAAGGTGATTGTTTGGTTGATGCGTATTCGCTTAAAGACGGTATTTTTACACAAATACATATACGTTTGGAATCTGTATTGCAAAAAATACGACATTATAACGTGGATTCCAACAATTCAAAATCTTATCAGACTATACCTACTGAAATTTATAATAATCTTTCCATAAATAATGAAAACAAGCAAGAAAGTGGTATATTGAGTTCCCATCTATTTGGACTTTTTAACCTTTACAATCTTATGGCGGCAATTTTAGCTGTAAGGATTATCGTAAAAAAAAAATTACAAGAAATATGCGATGTAATCTCTAATTTTGGTGGCGTGGCTGGACGCATGGAAATCGTTAGTATTAAGCCATTAATTATTGTGGACTTTGCCCATACAGCCGACGGTATGCAAAAGGTTTTTGAATCATTTAAAGCCAAAAAGATTAGCGTTGTATTTGGTGCAGGTGGCAATAGAGATGTGAGTAAACGTCCAAAAATGGGTACTTGTGCTTATAATTATGCCCATAAGATTTATGTTACTAATGATAATCCAAGAGATGAAAAACCTGAAAAAATTGTAGAAGATATACTATCTGGCATGCCACATAATGCATATACCGATGAAGCACAAGACAATATACAAAAAGATGTTAAGGTTATTCTTGATAGAGGATTGGCAATTCGAACGGCTATTTTAGAATTACCAAAAGACTGGGTTCTTTTAGTTTTAGGAAAAGGCGATGAATGTTTGCAAGTTTTTCATGACCAAACAATACATTTTAGCGATAAAGAGTGTATTTTAGAGGTGTTGCAGACACTCACATAATCTCACACAATAAATATGGAATAAGTATATAAATATTTGTAATTATACGATTATTGGTATTTTATGATATTGTGTTAGGGGCAGTTTTAAAGATGTCCGCTATTCATCGTATCCAGATTTTATATTGTCTTATATCATTTTTTGGCTTTTGTGTTTTTAATTTAGCGATTCTAGCATTTGTCTAAAGCTTTCTTCGAAATTTTGCAAACCATCTTGCAATAGTTTATCTTCAAGTTCAATTATATCAACGTCAAAGGTATTTATCTGTGTTTGTAAAGATTGTTTGTGGCTATCTAATTTTGGTTTACATGCACGTAGCCTAGCATAGTCAAGATTTTGCAATGTTTGAATCGGTAGAGTATTAATGCAGTCATCAAAGGCTAATGGATATACATAGTATCCGTCATCATTATAGATAGTATTTTTATTTTTTACACCAGTGCTAGCAAATAAGATTCTATAATGGGGATTTGTATTTTGATGTATAAAATTCTTGTAAATTTCAATAGCGTTGGCAATACCGTATTTACCTTGCAAAGATTCTGGAACTCTGGAATCTATTTCTCTATCAAAACGTGATACAAACACACTAATCACCCCTTGTGCTTGTGTATTAGCTCGTTTAAATGCCTCTAATACTTTGTATGCTTGTTCGGTTGTAAATACTAATGTTGCATTGATATTAATGCCTCTAAGCATTAATTCTTCAATAATTGTATAGCCACTTTGTGTTGCTGGGACCTTAATCATAACATTTTTAGAATCTAATGTACGCCATAATCTTACTCCCTCATCAATGCTTGCTTGAACATCGTGACATAAAAAAGGATCGATTTCTATGCTTATTAAGCCATTTTGACAATTTTCTTCATAAAGAGGATAGAGAATTTGACTTGCTAATTTGATATCTTGTAAAGCAAGTGTTTCATAGATTTCTTTTGGATTTTTGCCTTGTGATTTCAATATAGCAATATCTTTTTGATAGCTGTCAGATTGTAAGGCTTGTGCAAAAATACTAGGATTGCTTGTCGCACCACATACAAAACCATTATTGACTAACTCTTTAAATTGTGTTTGCAAAAATCTTCTTTCAATAAAATCACACCAAATACTTATCATCATAATCCTTAATATGTTATATTTTCATTATTATAACTTATTTTCTAAAGGTTTGTATCATGTTGCAAAATTTTATTCCATATAGCACACAATCCATTGATGAAAGCGATAAAGCTGTAGTTATTCAAGCATTATTGTCTTCACACTTAACACAAGGCAACATAACTAAAGAGTTTGAAGCTCAAGTTGCAGCTTATGTTGGCACAAAATATGCGATAAGCTTTAATTCTGCGACTTCTGCATTGTATGCTGCTTATAAGGCATTAAAGGAATTTGTGCTGCAAGATATATTTCAAAAAGATTCTCATTTTGTAGATTCTGTAAATTTTAAATATGCTAGACGACACAAAACCTTTAGTATTCTCACGACACCGATTAGCTTTGTAGCGACAACCAATATGATGTTAGCTCATGATATGCAACCAATTTTTGGAGATATTACTATGCACGGTAATCTAAAACTAGATGGTTTAGAATCCTTATTGCGTGATGATACTATTGCAATTTGCTCAGTAGACTATGCGGGTAATAGTGTAGATATGGAGGCTTTTAGGCAGTTTACTAAGAAACACAATCTTATTTGGATTTCTGATTCTAGTCATGCATTTGGAGGAAGTTTTGATAACAAAAAAGTTGGAAGTATGGCAGATATGAGTATTTTTAGCTTTCATGCAGTAAAGCCAATTACAACATGCGAAGGAGGTGCATTGGTAAGTAATAATGATTTTTTTGCGAAAATAGCACATCGCATTTGTAATCATGGTATCGAAAAAAAAACATTATACAATCATGATTGTGTAGATATTGGCTTTAATTTTCGTTTGCATGAAGTTGGAGCGGCACTTGGATTATCGCAGCTTAAAAGAATAGAATCTTTTCTTGCAAAACGAGAAGAGATAGCACAATTTTATAATGCTTATCTACACAATAACCCATTTTTTTATCTCCCAAAAGAACAGCCACTCATAAAAAGTACAAGGCATTTATATCCTATCTTATTAGATTCTCGATTTATTTGTCAAAAAGAGCATATTGCTAACAAACTTATGGAGCGAAACGTTGGTGTTCAGGTGCATTATAAGCCTATATATAATTTCTCACTCTATCGGTCTTTTAACTATCCTATTTTGCGTAATGCAGAAGATTTTTATCATGCAGAACTCTCTATTCCTTGTCATCAAAATATGTCTTTAGAGTTAGCTAAAAAAGTCGCAGATAGTATCGTATCTACTTTCGAATCTTTCTCATAAACTTGAATTAGCGACATGAGAGATTATAGAGTTAAGATATTATGATTGTGGTTGCACTTTTACAAGGATCATATCAGAGTCTTTATATAATGTAATATTTTGATTTTTCTTTATTTTAGCTAACACTTTTTTATCTCTATCTTTTTCTAAGAAATGTGTAATGAGAATCCAAGATGTTGTATTGCTATGTGATAGAGATTCTAACTCTTTTAAGTCTTTTTGCAGAATAATAAAATCCTTTGAGAAATTTTCCCTAAAAGTATAATATTGAAATGCTGGTTTTGTAGCGGTATAGATGAATAAAATGTCAGAATCTTGCATATTATTTGCAATCTCTTGTATGGCTTTATGAGATTGCTGATAAAAGGAATTTATAGATTTATGAGCATGTAGAGTTATAATGCAGAGCATTATGCCTACAAATTTGACAAACATGCCTAACCGTACTTTTTGGAGTATAGCATATAATACTATCATACCATAGGTACATGAGAGATAAAAAATCGGAGACATAAAAAGAGAGAGCCTGCCACCTATTATTCCCACATGTCCAAAAGGATAGATTTTGCATAGAGATAATGCGAGGTATAGTATGTAGCTTATTATACTTACGACACAGAGCGATTTATTGTATTGATACATACCATATAGTCCAAATATGCCTATAATCATATAGAAAGGAATGATAGAACCTTTATTAAAAGGTGTAAAGCCCTCGTAGATTCTAATCCACACTTCCTTAAAATATTGTGGATAGGCATTTAAACTATGTGGTAAAAAGAATTTATCCCAATAGGTATAGAATCCTTGTACTGCTTGATACCGAATATACAGTATATAATAGAGTAAAAAGAATGCAAGTAT
>CASFZH010000048.1 GCA_949299115.1 uncultured Helicobacter sp.
CTCCAAAGGTATTGTGCTATATCCAAAGATTCCATGATTCAAAACTTTTTGTAAAGCTTGCAGAATTTCAGGAGCTATTTTGAAATCCATATCCGCAACAGTGAGAATCATAGAATAGAAATATAATGAATGATTACCTTCCTTAAGGAGAGCTGTGATACTAAGATTTATCATGTGTGAAGATAGAGCCTAGAAATATTGTAAGAATTCATGTCATATCGGGCTTTTCTCTTAGAAAATGAATTAGAGAAATTACTAAGAAGCCGCAATAAACTATACTTACTGTTAATCTAAATAGGCATTTTAGATATAATTTTGTTTATATTATAAGTTTTTGGAGATGCAATGTTTCAACGTAAAAGACGATTAAGACTTCATAACGTGGCAAGAGATTTAGTAAGGGAGCATTCTTTATCATTACATGATTTGATTTATCCTCTTTTTGTAGTAGAGGGACAGAATATTAAAAGAGAAATGCAGTCTATGCCTAATGTGTTTCAAATGAGTTTAGATTATATTTTGCAAGAGTGTGATGAGCTTTGCAGACTTGGTATTTATGCCATTTTGCTATTTGGGGTGCCAGATAATGTGAAAAAAGATTCTCAAGGTTCTTATGCGTGGAATCCTAAAGGTATTATCCCAATGAGTATATGTGAAATCAAAAAAAGATTTCCACAAATGTATGTCATTGCTGATGTGTGCTTTTGTGAATATACAAATCATGGTCATTGTGGTATTCTTGATATAGAAACAAAAAGTGTAGATAATGATAAAACACTTGATATTCTTGCACAACAAAGTCTTGTGTTAGCACAAAGCGGGGTAGATATGGTGGCTCCAAGTAGTATGATGGATGGACAAATAATGGCTATACGCAATATTTTAGATAAACATGGCTTTGTTAACCTCCCCATTATGAGCTATTCAACTAAGTTTGCAAGTGCTTATTATGGACCATTTCGTGAGGTAGCACAAAGTGCTCCTAGTTTTGGCGATAGAAAAAGTTATCAAGAGGATAGTGCCAATCGACGTGAGGCTTTATGGGAAAGTTTGAATGATGAAAAAGAGGGGGCAGACATACTCATGGTTAAACCTGCCTTAGCATATCTTGATATTGTACGTGATATTAGGGAGCACAGCCTTTTGCCTTTAGCGGTGTATAATGTAAGTGGTGAATATGCACTACTTAAGGCAGGTGCAAAACTTGGAGTTATTGATTATGATAAAGTGATGTTGGAGACACTTGTAAGCTTTAAGAGGGCTGGAGCAGATATTATTATTACATATCATGCAAAAGAGGTAGCTGCGATATTGCAATGAGATTCTGCCTTTATACAAAATCTTTAGTATATTTGTAATCCTTATAGACTAGTATAAACATGTCTTAGAATCTAAGCAATAAAATTACATTGTTTCAGTAGTGATACAAGGAGCATATTGCCTAGATTTTGTTGCCATGTATCTTGGTTATGATGGATATAGTTATATTGCGATTCCCACTGTGGTATCTTAAATAAAAGAGTAGGATATAAAATGCCAATAAATTTGAGAATTACAGGTATATGTAATTTTATTCTTCAAAATTTCTTTTAGTATTACATTACTATCTGAATCAATTCTTTTCATTATGTTACTTTTTAACACATATCATATTATACACGTATTGTACATACGGTACATTATATAATATTGATTTTATAATAATATATGGCTATAAAATATTGAATTATTTTATATGCAAATAATTATTTCATATCTTTAGCATTATGGTAAAAGTCTCTAAAAAGTACTTAAAAATATCAAAATACATATTGTGTTTTATTAAAAAAATACTATACTTCTGTGTAGTTTCATAACAATTTAAGGGAATATAATGAAAAATATGCTGATATGTTTTTTATGTTGCACAAGCTTGTTTTTGACATTAGTATCAGCACAGAAACATGATGGTATGCGTGAAATCAAAATAGCCGCCTCATCAATTCCTCATGCCGAGATTCTCAATTTTATTACTCCAAAACTTAAAATGCAGGGCATTAAGTTACACATTATGGTAACTGATAATCCTACTTTTCCAAATATGTTTCTTCATGATAAATCAGTCGATGCGAATTTTTTTCAAACACTCCCTTATTTAGAGGAGCAAAGTCGAGCAAAGGGCTATGATTTTGTTAGTGTTGCAAGTGTGCATATCGAACCTTTGGGGTTGTATTCCAAAAAAATTAAAAATATAAAGAGTTTAGAGAAAGGTGCTATAATCGCTATTCCAAATAATATACAAAATAGTGCTAGAGCTTTAATTTTGTTGCATAATGTTGGGCTTATTACGCTAAAAGATTCACATAATTTTGTATCAAATGAATACGATATTATAAAAAACCCTAAACGTTTAAAATTTAAATACATAGATCCACCACTTCTACCCCGCATTTTAGATGATGTTGATGCGGCTATTATTAATGGTAATTACGCACTTTTGGGCGGTTTAAGAATCAAAGAGGCATTAATTATTGAAGAAGCAAAAGATTCCCCTTATGCAAATATTGTTGTTGTAAGACGTGGCGATGAAACAAAAGAAGAGATTCTAAAGATTAAAGATGCCCTACATTCTAATGAACTTCGTGCATTTATCGTAGAAAAATACCAAGGTGATATTATCCCTACATTTTAGGTATTGTGATATTTATTTTAATGCTGATAAGGAGATAGTTATGAGTATTTCAAGTATTCCTAGTTTAGATTTATCCCTTTTAAAAGGGACACAGATACAAAGGGAAAGTTTTTATAAAGATTTGCGTTATGCAGCTCGAGAAATTGGATTTTTTTATTTAGTTGGACATGATGTAGATTGGAGCATTTGTGAAGATTTATTTGCTCTAAGTGCAAAATTTTTTCATTTACCTTTGGAAGAAAAACTGAAGATTACTATTGATAATTCCCCTCATTTTCGTGGTTATACTAAAATGGGGGGTGAATATACGCTTGGATCACCAGATTGGCGTGAAGAAGTTGATTTAGGTGCTGAAAGAGAGATTTTAAGAGATAGCAATCTTCCTGCATATATGAGAATGCAGGGACCAAATCAATGGTTAGAATCTTTTCCAGAAATCAAACCGGTTTTTTATACATGGCAAAAACAAGTAAAAAATATGGGGCTTACATTGCTCAAGGCTTTTTCGCAGAGCTTGTATGGTAGAGAAGATATGTTTGATGATTTGTTTGGACAATTCCCACAAGAGTATGTGAAATTGATTCATTATCCAGGAAGACCAAGGGTTAATAATCAAGCATTTAATTCAGATATACAAGGTGTTGGGGAACATAAAGATAGTGGTTTTTTGACATTCTTAATGATTGATGATGTCCCGGGTCTACAAGTAGAATTAGATTCTAATACATGGATTGATGTAACGAAAAAACCAAATGCTTTTATAATTAACATAGGAGAGCTTTTAGAGCTTGCAACAAATGGATATTTGAAAGCCACAATGCACAGAGTGTATTCACCAAAGGAAGGACAGGACAGAATTTCTATTGCCATGTTTTTAGGGGCACAGCTTAACAAAACAGTGCCTATTTATCCGTTGCCAGATGCTCTTGCCAAACAAGCAAGAGGTGTTGATAAAGATCCAAGAAACCCTCTTATTCGTGAAGTTGGTTGGAATTATTTAAAGAGAAAATTGCGTTCACATCCAAAAGTAGCAGAACGTTTTTATAGCGATGTTTTTGACCCAAGTAATGCTGATAATCCCGTAAAGATTCCATACTAATTGAAATAGTCAAAACTTCTTGCAATATGCAATCATAAATGTGATTTACATAAAATGAGATTATTGCCATGTGGTATTGATATAGTTTAACGCAAAAGTAATGATGTGCATTTGCTATAATTCTATTTTCTTACCCCTTTGACATTTCTAGTGTACATACATTTCGCGATATGCACTAGTTGAATAATTGGAATTGCTATTTCATATAGTGCTATATTTTATTGCCTATATTTAAGCTATTTATAGGGTTAAAGGTTTGTGTTGTTAAAATCTGATGTTTTTATGTTATGATAGAGGTATAATTTCAAAATTTAATATTCAAGGCATATTGTGGATAAACTATTTCAATTACTCGTTTTTTGTGCGATTGTTGGGATTGGAATCTATTTTACTTTTCCTTATAATCTTAGTAATGCAGATTTGTATGCCACATTGAAAAGTATAGGTATTACTCTTGTACTTACAGTGGGTGGTGTTATGATTGGAATCTGTGTAGGCTTTTTTCTTGCCTTTTTACGTATGCTACATATTAAAATTATAAATTTTTTTATTGATGAATATATTGACATTATGCGTGGTACTCCTATTGTCATTCAACTACTTATCTTTGCCTATGTCATTTTTGCTACTTTAAGCGATAATTTTATTGCTGCACTTGTTGCTCTTGGGCTTAATTCTTCAGCATATATCGCAGAGATTGTACGCTCTGGGATTCAGAGTATTGATAAGGGGCAAATGGATGCAGGGAGGGCTATGGGGCTAAGCTATACTACAACAATGAAAGAAATTATAATGCCACAAGCTATTAAAAATATTTTACCAAGTCTTGCTAATGAATTTATTGTCCTTTTTAAAGAGACTTCAGTTGTGGGTTACATTAGTGTTAATGACATTACCTTGCAAAGTAAAACATTACAAGCTATTGTTTATAATCCTACCCCGATGATATTTGCTGCTATTATTTATTATGCACTTGTAAAAATTTTTTCTTGGTTTGTTAAGCTCTTAGAATGGAAGTTGCATAAAAATGATTAGAGTGTGTAACCTTACAAAAAATTATGGAGATTTACAAATTTTACGCAATATTACCATAGAGATTCAAGCAGGTGAGGTAGTGGCTATAATTGGTCCTAGTGGCGGAGGTAAAAGTACATTTTTACGTTGTCTTAATCTACTTGAGATTCCAACAAGTGGTACAATTTTTATTGATGGTGTAGATATTACAGAATCTAAAATAAATATTAATACGATTCGTCAAAAAGTTAGTATGGTGTTTCAACATTTTAATCTTTTTGCAAATAAAAATGTTTTAGAGAATCTTACACTTGCCCCAATCAAAACAGGTATGATGTCTAAAGAGGAAGCTATACAAAAAGCTACTCTGTTGCTTGATAGGATTGGTTTAAAAGATAAAGCTAACATCAAACCCTCAAAGTTATCAGGTGGGCAAAAGCAACGCATAGCTATTGCACGAAGTCTTTGTATGAATCCTAAAGCTATATTGTTTGATGAGCCTACCTCTGCGTTAGATCCAGAAATGGTAGATGAAGTGTTGTCGCTTATGCAGGAGTTAGCAAAAGACGGTATGACGATGATTGTTGTAACACATGAAATGGGTTTTGCTAAAAATGTCGCTAATCGTATTTTGTTTATGGAAAAAGGGCAGATTCTTGTTGATGACTCACCAAGGGGAATCTTTGATAACCCCAAAAACGAACGTCTAAAAGATTTTCTTAGCAAAGTTCTACGACATTAAATTATGATGAGGAGATAGTATGCGACAACTTATAAAATTATTGTATTGTATTGGATTAGTATTCGTGTTTCTTGCGTGTGATTCTAAAGAAGAAAACAAAGATTCTAGCAATACAGAATCCATAAAGACATTTCGCATTGGTATGAATGCTGAATATCCACCATTTGAATTTAAAAAAGATGCAGAAATAGTTGGGTTTGATGTGGATATACTTAAAGCAATTAGTAAAAAAGTTGGTTTTGAGTACACACTACATCATATGAGTTTTGATGGACTTATACCAGCATTAAAGGCAGGAAAAATTGATATGATTATATCAGGTATGAGTGCTACAAATGAGCGATTAAAACAAGTAGATTTTAGCATTCCTTATTATGAAGGAATAACTCTTTTTATTAAGAAAAAAGATAATCATAGCATTACTAATAAAGAATCTATCAGGGGAAAAAGAGTTGGGGTGTATATAGGGACAGTGCAAGAGCAGGCAATTAATAAAATCAAAGATGAATATAGTCTTACAGTGATTCCTAGTGATAGCATTTTTGGTGCTATTATGAATCTAAAGACAAATAAGGCAGATGTAGTTTTAGCAGACTTGGCTACTGCACAAGGCTATCTTGCCGAGAATCCGGAATTGATTGGGTTCTACCAAGAAAATGATGGTAGCGAGGGATTATCTATTGCTCTTGATAAGCAAAAATATAGTACTACACTTACACAAATTAATGAAGCCATAAAAGAGCTAAAAACAAGTGGTGAGTATGATAAAATTTTGCAAAAATGGAAATTACGATAATACAATGACAATGATTATAACAATATACTCAAATCTTAAATCTTAGCTATGAATATTTGGAATGCTACAAGATACAGAATCTATTCATTATATACTCTACCTCTATGCTCTTTGATAGTGTTTTTATAGAAAGGCAATATCAAGATATTAGAAGACATAAGATAGAATCTATCGCTATATTTTTACATACTAAGTATGTATAGCAAAAAAGGTCTTAATAATTTTTGGGTAGCTTATTGCCTTTAATATTTAATATTTTACTTTGCTATTTAAGTAGGAGATGAAACAATATTATACATCTTGCCTCTCCACCTTTTAGTTTGCATTTAGGATACAGCTATATTTTTAATGTTAGTGTTGTATCAATCATTGATTTTTAAGACTTGAGATAATTTCAAGCAACATCGATTTTAAAAATTTTTGGTTTCTTGGCTTTAATGTTTGGAATACTGCTAACAAAATTTTGCAATTTTATCTTCTCAAATTCCTAAAATACGTTCTTATTTTCTCATCATTTTAATGCTTTTAATACTATGAAAAATATCAGGCTTTCTTGAATCTATTTGTATTCCTTATAAGATTATTATCTCAAAATCTATATTTATTTTAGGTATGCTCGATATACATAGCTTTTCATTGTAATTTTATACATAATTGAATAATTTATCTATAACATGAATCATAGTGTGCTATTTATTTTTTATAAGTATAATAATGCTTGTTGATATTATAATTGAATTGGAGTATGAATGATAAAGAATCTTTTTACAATAATAATGATAACATGCTACTGCATGTATGGAAAAAATAGTATGGTTGTATTAGATCCAGCAAGTGTTGAAATCTTGTATATGATAGGTGCAGAAGATGAAATTCTAGCGATTCCAGATATGAAAAATATTAAACCTATTGAAAAAACAAGTAAGCTTACTAAAGTTGGCACTTTTACATATCCAAATGTAGAAAAGATTATAAGTTTAAAACCAAAAAGAGTTATACTGACATCATATAGCATTGGTTTAACTGACCAGCTAAAACGATATAATATTGAAACCTTGCAATTACCTGTTACAAATCTCAAAGATATTTATAATAATATCCTTACGCTTGGAAAGCTAACCAATAGAGAGGAGCAAGCAAAAAAAGTAGCGACTGAATTTATGCAAAAAATAGAACATATTAAAATGACTCCTATAAACAAAAGTGGTGTTTTTATTTACAGTAGCACTCCGCTTATGGTTTTTGGTGGAGATACATTGCCAAGTGACGTTCTCTATCATTTAGGTATTACAAATATTGCACAACACGTAGAAGTTAATAAACCTATTGTAAATGCAGAGTTTCTCACTAGCAAAAATCCAGACATTATTTTATATGGTTTGCGGATAAATAATAGAGATGAGTTATTGCGTGCTAATCCGTCTTTTAAGTATCTCAAGGCTATCAAGAATAATCAAATCTATTTTCTTGAGATTCATACGCTTTTGCGAGGCTCTCCAAATATTATCGATGAGATGTTAAAAATTAAAAATGATTTCAAATAATATGATGTATTATTTTGCATTGGGATTCGGCTATGTATAGTATTTACATTATTAGCTACCGAAGAAATTTTCTATTATTGTTTGTGAAATAAAAGCTTAAAACATACATCTCCACACATCGTGATACTAGCTTTTAGCTATATTTGCATTAAAGATTCATATCAATTAAATAAGTTGATTCTGCCATAATATTTGTATTCTTTATTGTACCATTGCATAGGATTCTAAAAATAACCAAAAATCTCAAAAGTCTATAAAGCATAGAATCTAAAAGAGAATCTTTGGATAGCTTTTAGAATTTCTATGTGTAGATAAAAATTTGAAACATCTGTCAAAATCCAAAATACCCTATTATGTGCTAAAGAATCCATAAATAGTTTTGGAATTCCCATATCTAGTCATATTGAGAATGAAATCCGAAATATCTAAAGTATCTAAGAATCTATGAACTGTTTGGTAGCATGAATAGAGAGAATTTTCTTATCTCTACTGTTGGTATGTGTTTTTTTACAATATGTATACATGTATAAAAAAGTGATTTTTCTTGCTATGTGGGTGTATTGCTTCGTTTTTTTTTTTTTTTGATTTTTTGCTTTACTTTTTTGACAATACGTATTATAATTTACCCATTTTATACAATGGAGAATGAAATGCCTTATCGGTTTATGGGAATAAAGTTTAACAAAGCATCTGTATGCCATATTTATAGTTATTTTGCAATCAAAAATATTTTTTGGGATAAGATTCCCTATTATAGAATAATATTTTTTAGCATTATAGTGTTTAGCTGTTTTATATTGCATGGTTGCAGTACAAATAATGATGAGGTAGATTCTATGTCAAAGGGGGAAGTGCATACCAATGTGCAACCATGGGTTATCTTTAAACAAAATGTCATACAATCAGATAAAGTTGGGGTATTGTATCATGCTAATTTCAAACTCAATGGGCAAGATATAAAAGCACAATATGTCTTTACTCATACCAATAAAATGACGGTAATGCTTCCAACACTATTAGATTCTAATACGTCTTATACTCTTGAAATCCCGATGCAAGAGATTGCAAAAGAATTACAAACACAAACAAAAAGCAGTGCAATCATCATGAAATTTAAGACATTGCCTCTATCGCTTGATGTTGAAAATATACGATTTACTAATATCAATGCGACAACGACAAAATTACAGGCAAATATCATATTGTCTCAAGATACAAATCTTAAGACATTATCAGATTCTCTCACTTTACAAGATGATACGAAAAAAACTTTTACTGTTAAACTTACACAAAATAATAATAACAAAAGAGAATTTGCATTAGAATCGCAATCTCTTACTATTCCTGCAAGTGAAGATAAGAATCTTACTCTACAATTTAAAGCAAAGAATTTGGGATTGCGAGATGACATGAGTTTTCCTATTATACTCAATGCCACCACAATGTTATCCGTTTTAGATATAAAAGCACAAGTTACAGAAAAGCCTAGCATTAGCATTCACTTTTCGAATGAATTAGCAAAAAATGTGAATCTCAAAGATTATATAAAAATCTCACCGATGATTGATTTTGATGTAGCACAATCAGGCAATATGATTCATATCAATGGAGCATTTCAATCTCAAACTCAATATGAAATTAGTGTGTTAAAGGGGATAAAGGCAAATAACAAAACAATGCTTAAAGAAACTTATACAGCCCCTATAACAATCAATGATATGCTCCCTGCTATTGTATTTTCAAGTTCTGGGGTATTTCTACCACAAAGTGCTAATAAAAGAGTTGCATTTAAAACAATGAATGTCAAAAAAATAACAGCAAAAGTGAGTAAAGTGTATCCAAATAATTTTACACAATTTTTATATGATACCAATTTTGTTTCATCTATCAACAATAATAGCTACTATAATGTATATGGTAGTGATTTTTATAGAATCGGCGATGAAGTTTTGACCCAAACATTTGATATTGACACAAATAAAAATTCGTGGGTGCAAAGTGAACTTGATTTAAGCACCTTGAAAGATTCTCATGGTATTTTCATTGTAGAATTGAGTTTTGATAAAAAAGATGTTGATTATAGATTCGCTGAAAATGAAGAAAGCTGGAAAATCAGCAATTTTTTTGATACAAAAAGTACAATAAAAAGGCATTTAGTATTTTCAAACATTGCCTTACTTGCACAAAACGGTGATGACACGATTACGGCTACTGCCTTAAACATTGTCAATAATACTCCTATGAGCAATGTCATGATACATGCTATAAATAAAAAGAATCAAACTATAGCAAAAGTTGCTACTAATGCTAATGGTGATGCCATTTTGCCTCTTAAAAAACAAGATGTACTCTATTTATTAGCAGAAAATAAAGGAGATGTTGCTATTTTGAAGCTCAATAGCTCAGTATTAAGTAACGATGGCTTTGATGTTGGGGGAGAGAATGTAAGCAATGGCATGAAAGCATTTATTTATTCTGATAGAGGTGTGTATAGACCGGGTGATAGTATTCATTTGAATGCTATTGTTCGTAATAATGCTATTGTGTTGCCAAGCGATCATCCTATTTCTCTTACCCTTACTACTCCAAGAGGTAAAAAAGCTTTAGAAAACCGTGTTGTTCATCAGGTTGGCGATGGCATGTATTATTACAAATTTGATTTACCAAAGGATGCAGATACTGGAGTATGGAATCTAAAAATTGATGTTGGTGGTAATGCTTTTTACAAGGATATTTCAGTAGAGACCGTGATTCCAGATAGAATCAAAGTAGCTATTAAAGCAGATAATGAAATCGATTTGACACAACAAAAGAAATTACAGTTTTCTTTACAAAGCGATTATTTGTTTGGTGCCCCAGCAAGTGATTTAGATTATACGACAGAAATTTTTATACAAACACAAGAATTTAAAAGCAAACTTTATAAAAATTATACTTTTACTACTACGGGTTCAATGAATTACAGACATAGTGATAATAAAAATGGTAAATTAGATTCTAATGGTTTTGTGGAAAATAACTTTGATTTGAGTAATTTACAAAAGATAAATGGGAATCTACGTGCCAATCTTGTAGCAAAAGTGTTCGAAAAGAGTTCTCGTATGGTTACAACAAGAAAAAGTATCGATTTGAAATATTATGATTCGTTTGTTGGTATAGGGAATCCGGATTCCAACTATATTCCAACAAATAAAGAAATAAGTCTACCAATTATTGCTATTGCAAGCGATGATTCTAAGCTTTTAGCAGGACGTATGCTTTCATATAAAATCTATCGCAATAGTTATTCATGGTGGTGGGATTATGATGATTATGGCGATTTTATTCGTTCTATAAAGAATGATAAAAATACAGAAGTCATCGCTGAAGGGACACTAATCACTAAAGATAAGCCAATTTTTCTCAAACATACATTTGATAATAGAGGTGAGATTCTTGTAGAGGTTACTGATGTTAAAAATGGAGTAAGCAGTGCTATATCTTTATATGCGACACAATGGGGTGAACCAATAGATACCAAAAAAATTACGTCATTAAAAATTTGGAGTGATAAGAAAGAATATGTACCAGGAGATACTGCTAAAGTGAGTTTTGAAAGTATAGCTGGGGCTAAGGCACTTATTACTCTCAATAAAAATGGAAAGATTCTAAAAAGATTTTGGAAAACTACCCAAGACTCACAAACTACTGTTGATATACCAGTAGATTCAGGTCTTGCTCCAAATGGTTATGTGAGTGTTTCATTATTGCAAGATTATAATACAACGGACAATGACCGTTCACTGCGTTTATATGGTGTTATACCCATAATGGTAACAGACAAGAAAACAAAACTCAATCTCCACATTGAAGCTCCAAAAGAAATTAAACCTGGAGACACATTTAAGGTAAAAATAAGTAATGAAGAAAATAAAAAGGCAACTTTTAGTCTTGCTATCGTAGACGAAGGACTTTTGAGTCTCACAGATTTTAAGACACCAAATCCATGGAATTATTTTTATGCAAAGCTACCACTTGCTCTGCAAACTTCGGATACGTATGATTTAATTGTAGGGAAAACTTTTGGCAAAGTGCATAACATTTTGCGTGTTGGTGGAGATGAAGAAATGGTAGCACAAAAAAGACAAAAGAACGATGAAACTGCTGAGAGATTTAAACCCGTAGTGCTTTATAATGCACCAATGAGTACCGATGACAAAGGCAATGCCGTCTTGAAATTTACAATGCCTACTTATATTGGCAATGTCCGCATTATGGCAGTGGCAAGCAATGAAAATGCTATTGGTTCTAAGGAGGAAAATATAAAAGTGTCTGCCCCTGTGGTTATGATGCCAACGATTCCACGTAGTCTCAAAATTGGAGATAAGTTTAGCCTTCCTGTTGAGTTATTCTCAACACAAGATTCTATAAAAAAAGCAAAAATTACTATAAAAGCTAACAATGGACTTGTGAAATTTCAAAAAAATACCACAGATATACAATTTAATAACAAAAAATCACAAATCATTGTTTTTGAAGGTGAAGTTACACAGGCAATGGGAGTCGAAAATCTTGCTATTACCATCCAAGCAGGAAACTATACTATGACTGATTCTACTGAAATCGATATAAAACCGATTAATCCTTATATTACTATAACGCAAAAACATGTTGTATCGCCAAATAAGGAAATCAATATCGACGCACCAAATGATTTTGTTGCTGGATCTAATCGAGGATTTTTAACCATCTCTGGTTTTCCTATTTTAACACTTGATCATCGTTTGCGTTGGCTTATTCGCTATCCTTATGGTTGTATAGAGCAAACAACTTCAAGTGTTCTACCACAAATTTTTATTAATAGATTAGGTCATGCACAATTTGTCAATAAAAATGAAATTACAAATAATATTAATGCAGCAATCAGACGCATTCAAGGCTTTCAGGTGTCAAATGGTGGATTCTCATATTGGCAGGGCGGTAATACATCAGATTCTTGGGGTAGCAATTATGCAGGGCATTTCCTTATTTTAGCAAGGGAAAATGGCTATTCTGTGCCAAATGACTTGATGAAAAGATGGATACAGTACCAAATTAATAGTGTAAAAAGTAATGATTCGAATACTACAAGAATCTACTCTCTTTATCTTCTTGCACTTGTAGGAGAACCACAAATTGGCGTTATGAATGAAATCTATGAAAATGGATTACGTAATATCTCCATAACAGATACTTGGCTGCTTGGAGCAGCCTATAAGTTAGCTGGTTTTGATGATATAGCACGCAAAATCACTCACAATATCAGCACAACACCTAATAGTTCAGAACGTTTTTATTATGATTCGTATGGTTCATCTTTACGCGATGAGGCGATTATTTTACTAGCATATAAGACTATTTACGATTCTGTACATGAAGCATTATTGAATACTATTGCAACAGAATTAGAGAGCGATTCATGGTTATCTACACAAACACTTGGTTATTCTCTCTTGTCTCTTGCTAAAATTAAGGAAGATTCGCAAAATACACCAATAAGCGGCACAATAACACTAAATAAAGAAAAACAAAGCTTTAATCACAATACCCCATCTTTGCAGTTCTCTTTATATAGTGGAAAGGCTCACATTGTCTCAACAACACCACAAGATATATATGTGAGTTATGTATGGGAGGGTATTCCTATTTCTTATTCTATGCCTGAAATAGCAAAGAATATCATTTTGAAACGGGAATTTTTAAATGACAAAGGCGAAAAAATAGATGTAAGCAATCTTACGTCTGGTTCAACTTTTTGGATAAAGCTCACACTTTCAAATGTTGATAAAAGTGTGCAGATTAGTAATATTGCTTTGACACAGGGTATGCCAAGTGGATGGGAGATTGAAAACCTACGTTTGAATCACGACTCAATGCCAAGTTTTATACAACAAAGCAATATTGCTTATACCGATATTCGTGATGATAAAGTGATGTGGTTTTTTGATTATAATTCATATAATCAAAAGAATGTCGTGGTATTTACAAAAATTAATGTTGTTACGCCGGGTGAGTATACCTTACCACCAGCTTATGCAGAGGCAATGTATGATAATAATTATCAAGCCTCCATTCCTTCCATGAAGGTTAAGGTGAAAGCGAAATAATGCAATGTCATTATTTTAAAAAAATAGGTAGTAAGATATGCACAATATGCTTTCCACCGTTTTCTTTTACACTCAAACATTGTGTTATTTATGCTTTTTGGTTGTGTTTTCTAACATTCTTTATATACTGTGTGTATCTCTATGCTACATTTTCTCCTTTCTCCTATACTTATCAAGACATAATGCAAGATAAAGAGAGTAATGACCCTTTTCTGCCACGTTATAGTAAGAGTGTGCTTGATAGAAACGGGCAAATTCTCAGTGTTTTTTTAAATACTACGGAGCAATGGCATATCCATACTACAAGCCCAGTCCCTCATAAACTAAAAGCTGCAGTTATTACATATGAAGATAAAAATTTTTATTCTCACGTTGGCATTGATATGACAGCGATTATACGTACTCTAAAAAATAATATAACGAAAGACATGCGTGCAGGAGCCAGTACTCTTACCATGCAAGTTATCAAATTATTAGAACAAAACAAACGTACCTATACCAATAAACTACAAGAGGCTATGCATGCCTTAGCACTCGAAACATTGTATTCTAAAGATGAAATATTGCAGATGTATCTTAATAACGCTCCTTATGGAGGAAATATCGTCGGATATAAGTCTGCCTCACTTTTGTATTTTGATAAAAATCCAGATTCTCTGACATGGAGTGAAGCAAGTCTATTAGCAGTCTTACCAAATGCACCGGGTTTAATTAATATTGTAAAGAATAAACCTCTTTTAGAAAAGAAACGCAATGCCTTATTAATAAGGCTTCATGAAAAAGGGTATTTTGATTCTCAAATACTTGCTCTATCACTTAAAGAGCCTCTGCCAAAGGGTATGAAGTCGCACCACAATGTTGCCCCACATCTCGCTGTGCGTGTAATTAGAGAGAATCCAAATAAAACAATAATCACAACAACAATTTCCAAATCAATACAACAAAAGTTTGAAAAAAAGGTAAAAGAATATCATGAGATTATAAAGAGACAAGGGATTATGAATGTAGCTGCCCTCTTGCTTAACACTAAAACATCAGAAGTTATGGCATATATTGGCTCTCAAGATTTTCTTGATGTGGAAAATTATGGGCAAATTGATGGTGTGGTGGCAAAACGTAGTCCGGGATCATTATTAAAACCTCTGCTTTATGCATTGAGTATTGATGAAGGGCTCATTGCTCCACAATCAAAACTTATTGATGTGCCGTTGTTTTTTTCTAATTTTAATCCAAAAAATGCGTCAAATAAATATTACGGTTTCGTGAGTGCTAGACAATCTCTTATTTCTTCTCTGAATATTCCATTTGTAAGATTATTGCAAGAGTATGGTGCATCAAAATTTTTCTACACACTGCAAGATATTATACATTTTCAAGATAATAATCCCTTACGTTATGGACTTTCTTTGATATTAGGTACAAAAGAATTAAGTATGGAAGAGATAGCAAAAATATATCTAGGTCTTGCGAATATGGGGGAATTTGGGAATCTTTATTATACTCTACCATATACACAAGATTCTAAAAAACGTCTAATAAGTGATGGTGCGAGTTTTCTTACACTTGATACCATGAAACATCTTGAAAGAGTAGGACTAGAAAATTATCATAAAGATAAGAAAATCATTTCATGGAAAAGTGGGACAAGTTATGGCAAAAAAGATGCGTGGGCTGCTGGAGTATCACCACATTATACGATTATTGTGTGGGCTGGGAATTTTACAGGAGAAGGTAATCCCAAATTATCTGGGGTGGAGACTGCAGGACGATTGCTTTTTGCATTACTTACCGAATTACAACATGTAGATGATGAATTTATTATGCCAAATACAATGAAAAACGTAACAATCGACACACTTACTGGCTACCGTATAACACAAGATTTGGAATATTTCGATATACCAACAACTACAATATTATTACCAAGTGAAGGGAAGCCCCTGCGTCCATCACCATTCCTCAAAAAAGTATGGTTAAATAAGAAGCAAACACAACAAATAGATTCCACAGATTATGACTTTGAGAAAGCAATACCGAGTGTCAAGCTTCAATTACCCATTAACGTTCTAAATTACTACAAAACACAGCATGTTAATATCTATAAATATATTAATACACAAAATACTAAAAATTCTACGTTACAAATCATTTATCCTTTGCATGGGATAAAAATTATTCAACCAAAAGATTTGCAAATACAACAGCATGTTGTGATCCGCATAGCGAATCTTGCAAAACAAAAAGTGCATTGGTATCTTGATAAAGAGTATTTAGGTGGTTTTTATGATACTACAAAAGTGCTTGATTTAGGCATAGGGCAACATCACCTTGTGATTATTGGGGAAGATGGCTCAAGAGATGCTATATCATTTACTATAGAGAGATAATATTTGGGAATATATTTTGCTTGTCTATCTTTGATTTTACAAAGAGGAAGTGTATTATGGTTGCTGACATTAATGTTACTGGTGTGGCACAAAAGAACACATCAGCAGGAGATACTTCGAAAATAGATAATAAAAGTACTGATTCTACATTTGCTGAAGCTTTGACACAGAAAGCCACAAATAATACGGCAACTAAATCACAAGATGATGCACAAAATACTTCCAAGACTGTTTCGAATACTCAAGATTCCAAAAATGCTAAAGAAGTAACAGAAAAAACGAATCAAACTAAAGAAAATACGCAAAATGATATGTCGCCAAATCCAATGACAACTAAACCAAATAAAAAAGATTCGAAATCTGTACTCACAAAAGCTTTAAACGGTGAAGAAGTTAAAGTGGATAATAGTAAAAAAGATGTAAAAACATTGCAGATTCAAGATGAAGAGGCAGAAGACGCAGAAGACATTGATAAAAATGTGGAGATAACAGAAGCAGTTGATAATGATTCTGAAACTAACGGAAAACCTAATGTCTTAAATACTACCGAATCGAAAAATTCTCCTATTTTATCTCAAAATAAAGCTACTCTTATTGGTACAAATGCTATTGATACAGAAATCACATCGGATACAGAAGACACAATAGCATTAATAGATGAAGTCGATGAGAGTACACCAAAGAATAAACCGGCGGATTCTAAAAACACAGAAAAAACAGAGAATTTAAAAACATTGAATGATATTAAAAAAGAGGCTCAAGCCCGTAGTCTTAATCTTTATAAAATGGAAATCACAGAAAAAGGTAGGAAACAACAAATTAATCCGCAAGATTTAATGGATAGAAATTTGATAGAAGAAAATAGAGAAAGACTTGCCATGTCACTACAGGATAAAGGGGCGAGTGTCGCTAACTCACTTGCAAAAAATATCGCCAATACAGAAATGAATGAAAAAGATAAGCTCTTGGCGGAACTATTAAATCGTTATGATGCTGCCGCAAACGCAAAGAGAAAGGCTGAAAACGAGGCAGAAAAATTGCGTTTTAAAGTCGGTGATGGTGATAAATCTATGGTAGTTGAAAGAGGTATAATGCAACCTAAAAATATCGTTGATTCTAAATTTCGCAATGAAGCAAGGCAACAAGAGTTTTTAGAGAAATTGCATGCCATTACAGAAGACGAAGACCTTGGTGCGACCATAACCGCCAATAAAGCAAAAATGGAAACTATTCTTGCTAAACAAGCCAATCAAGCCAGTAAGCAGCTTGACACTCAAACACAGAAGGCATATTATGTATTAGGTGGGCAAAGTCAGCTTCTTGACCAAAAAGGTATGGAAGATTCTCAAGATTTGACCAATTTACCTCTTGAAATGGACACGCAAAAACCTTTTGACGCATTGTTAGCGGATAATCTTAAAGCAGATTCGAAAACAAAAGAATTGGACACTGTCATAAAAGAGAATAAAAAAGTCGAGGATAAATCAAAAGATAAAGTGGACTCAAAACAAGAAAGTGGTGGAGTACACACAAAACAAGAAGTGAGCATAAAGAATGCTCTTGCAAGGGAAGCCATAAAGAATTTCGCTTCTCAATTCAGAGAAGAGGTGCTTAACTACAAACCACCGATTACAAAGATTAGTTTGGAGCTTAATCCGGCAAGTTTGGGACAAGTCAATATGACGATTTCTAAGAAAGGTAAAGATTTACAAGTTCAAATGCTAATGTCATGACTATGTTTGTGCAGAATGCACAAGAATTACGTCAAAATCTTATGCAAATTGGATTCAACAATCTTGACTTGAATTTTAGCACACACGATGGACAAAATCAAAAGAACAATGACGAGGGAGAAAAGCAAGATTCGATAAAAATACAAACTATTGAAGAGGCACAATCTCAAAGTGATAGTATCCCCGATTCTATGGAAATCACATTACCTCAATATGCTTAAGCAAATAAACAAATCTCTGTTGTTTTTAGCCTTGTGTCGA
>CASFZH010000049.1 GCA_949299115.1 uncultured Helicobacter sp.
ATTTTTATAGAGCAGGAGTTATGCTAGCTCATATTGGTGGCACAGATAGAACCTTGCTGTATATATTCTTAGCTTTCATCATTGTGATTATGTGTAAGAGTAGCACAACATTACTCAACGCATTTTTGCCAAATAAACAATACTTTATAGCAACTGCTACACTCTATGCTATTGGGATTACACTTGTGATAGAAACATTATTATCACAATCATACACAGAATTTATCTATTTCAATTTTTAAGGAGACAGCCATGAATCCGTATAAAAAATTTAGTCTCGGATTACTTATTGCTATTATCATGTCACAAATAATCCCAGTAACATGGCTTTATCTCTATGACCCCTTGCAGCTCTATCATAAACCTTACTTCAGAGAGACGACATTTAGCTACGATATGAGAGTGCAAAATAAAGGAATTATCAAGCATTATGATTTTAATTCTTATATCGTTGGGACATCTATGGTAGAACATATCCCTATTGATACAATCAATGCCATTACGCAACAAAAATGGGTGAATATCATGATGTATGGAAGCTCCTTTGATGAAAGAGCTATTATTTTGCAATATTTATTTACCATAAGAAAACCAAAAAATATTATCTATTCTTTAGATCATTTTTCACTTATTAAGCCCACAGCACAACCTAGGAATTTTGCTTTTTTGTATGATTCCAATGAATTTGATGATATAAAGTTGTATTTTAATCAAAAGTATATGTTTTGTGCATTTCTTTGGTCTCAAAAGGAGAAGTGCGTCGGTGTTAGCAAGCCGCTCGCCACGCTTAATCCAGATATTGCTCTAGCGGAATCTTTGGGTAAGAAATTTGGTGGGTTTGAAAAATGGGTGCAGTATGAGGACAATAGGATTCACGATGCATTAGAATGGTTAAGAAATTTCAAAGGGGAAGACTATCCTGATACCTCCACCCTTAAACAAATCACATCTCATCTTGATATAGAACTAAGCAAAGAATATGTACATCAGTATGTCCTATCTTTTGTCTCACAGAATCCACAAACACATTTCGATTTTATAATCCCACCTTACTCAAGATTGCATTGGCGTATCCAAAAGCCCGATGACTATGCCTATTGGCAGCAAGTCATCAAATGGTTTGTAACAATAATCGCACAATATCCCAATGCTACTCTCTATGGTTTTGATGATATGGAGTATATGGACTATATCAACAATTACATGGATTTGACACACTACAATGTTGATATGCACAAATACTTTACGCAAGCTATCGCCACACAAACGCATATAGTAACTCCAGAAAACATTGATGCTTATCTTGATACAATGGAGCAAAAAATTCGCACATATAATCTAGCCCCGCTTATAGAGATTCTAACCAAGCAAGATTCTCTTAAATCAAAAAATCCCAATACAGATATGGAAAAATAAATCATGAAAGCAGAGTGATTGCAGTAAAAATCAAGAAAATAATTCTTGCTGTAACTGAAATCTTATTATATTCTCATAACTAAACATAAATCATAGAAGCAATTACTGTAAAAATCTCAATAAATATAGTAGATAATCTCACAACCTCAACCTTAACCACATTGTATATACTTTTATTACTATATGATATTTTACTTATAAGCATAGTAAAAGCCCTATTTTGTGCGTGTTAGGTATAGATATAAAACAAAAGATATGGTATGATTTGTGCTACCTCAACTACCCCTCTCTTTTATATTGCATTATCTATTTTATGCAACCACTTTTATACATTTATAATTCCCGCATACCATCTATTGTAGCTCTAAATAGTATCAATACTAAATATTTGCTACTCAATTAGTTACGCCAATCAGAGTGCTATGATAGCCAATGTTTTTATATACATTTATTCTCCAAGGAATATAAAGCAAGATTCTCTATTCTTAAAAGCCCTATCAATTTACAATAGGCACCAAACCTCTTATTATTAATCAATTCTAAAAAGCAAGATAATGTATGAATAATCTATATGCTTTGATTGCTATCATAGGGATAAAGAATTTTACCTTTTGAAAAATCAATGAGATTCTGTAAAGTCTGGACTGCATAAGGAAAAGCAAGAGAACAAATTTTATACAATTCAAATGATGTGATGGCATCATATAAAGCCCTATGGCTTATGGCGATATTAATACCAAGTAAAGCATTAAGATATGCGAGTCCATGCCTCTTTGATAGAATGACCCTGCGACTTAAATCAAGAGTGCATAGTCGTTGGTTAAGCAATGGTGGCATACCCAAAGACTGCAAGCTTGCTGAAACAAAATTATAATCAAAAGCTACATTATGAGCCACAAATACAGAATCTCCCAAAAAATCTAAAAATTGACGTAAAACTTCATGTAATTGAGGAGCATCTTGCAACATGCTAGATTCTATACCCGTTAAATGTGTGATTTCCTCTGGAATATATGGGCTATATACGAAACTATTGAATGTATTTATAATTTCTCCATTTTGTGTCATAACAGCACCAATTTCAATGATTTGTCCATTTTCAATATTTGGCGAAGAAGATTCTATATCTACAAAGCACATTTTACAATCCTGCCATGATATATGATTCATAGTGGTATCAATCATATATTGCAAGCTATTATTTTCTAAATACGCCCTACTCCTACAAAATGGAGCATTATGACCTATAAGGATTTCAAGCAATGTATCACAATCAAGGTCGCTATATTGTGGGAAAAAATCATGTACAGAATCATACAAATCTTGCAATTTCATAGGCATACTAGACAATAATTCAAAATATTTAGTATAACAATTTGTATCCATTTTTACTCTTTACTTTGATTGATAAAATCATAAATTTATATAGCATCTTAAATCCCGTATACTTAATAATATTCACAAATAAAGCATCATTAATCAGCAGTATGGTGCACTCTCATATCTCTATTTGTGATTTGGAATCCAGACAATTTCTTTTATAAGTCTATGTGATGCAAAACCTCTACCTGTATAGTGTCAAACTTAATGCCACATGTAGCAATTTGGCAATTCAAACAATCACGTGCTACTATATGAATATCTCTATGTATCTTTTAAGACATCAATCATAAGCCTATCTTTGCTTGTGTGTGTATGAGAACAGATTCTATAATATCATCTAAATCCCCGTCTAATACATTATCGCTATCGCTTCTAGCAAAATTACTACGTAAATCTTTAACCTGTTGATAAGGAGTCAAAACATAGCTACGAATCTGATAGCCCCAACCATTGCTTCCCTTATCATCATTGCCTATATTTTTTTTATCTTTCTCAAGAGCATAGAGCTTAGAGACAAGCATTTTTAGAGCAGTAGCCTTATTTTTATGTTGACTCCTGTCTTTTTGACATTGTACAACTATACCCGTAGGTACATGTGTGATTCTAATGGCAGATTCAGTCTTATTCACATGTTGTCCTCCTGCACCACTCGCACGATAGGTATCAATACGAATATCTTTGTCCTCTATCACAATGTCAATATCATCTTCTAATTCCGGGCTTACTTGCACACTAGCAAAGCTCGTGTGCCTCTTGTCGTTAGAATCAAAAGGTGAATTTCTCACAAGCCTATGAACACCATTTTCTTGCTTTAAATAGCCATAGGCATTTTCTCCTTTAATGATAAAAGCCACCCCTTTAATCCCAGCCTCTTCACCATCTTGATAATCAAGTAACTCAACCTTATAACCCTTTCTTTCTGCATAACGCAAATACATACGATATAACATACTACCCCAATCTTGCGATTCAGTTCCACCAGCTCCGGGCTGTATAGTGATAATCGCATTTGTATTATCATGTTCTCCATTTAGCATGACCTCTATTTCAGCTTCCGTAATAAGCTTGTGTAACTGATGTGATTCCGCAAAAAGCAATGTCAGACTATCTGTATCTTGCTCTGCTTTTGCTATTTCAAATAATTCTATGGCGTCATGAATATTCTGCAAAGCAATCTGATATTTGTCTAGCGTGCGTTGTAATTTTCTTTTCTCTTTTAGGAGTTTGCTCGCTACTTCTTGATTATTCCAAAAATCCTCTGCCATACTTTTATGTTCTAATTCATTTAGACGCACTTGAATGTCATCAGGACGAATGATTTTTTTAATATTTTCACATTTTATTTTTAAATCTTTTAATAATTCATTATATTCATATAAATCCACAATAGCTCCTACACATCTCTCTGTCAAGTATTAATACTGTAGCATGATAAAACTATGATTACAAAGCCAATTTTCTTACACATCACATACAGCTTAATGTGTAATCTCTTTAAAGCTTTCATCAATTTTTTCTAACACAGAATCTATTATATTTTCATCAAATGCTGCACATATAAAGCTTGTTTCAAATTGAGATGGAGCAAAATTTACACCTTTCTCAAGCATTTTTGCATGAAATTGTGCATACAGTTTTGTATCAGACTTGCTGGCACTCTCCCAATCTAACACTTCATGTTGTGTAAAGAAAAATCCAACCATACTTCCACGTACACAAGTTTGCAAAGGGATATGATAACGTTTTGCCCTATCACATAATCCATCAACAAATCTCTTTGCCAAAGATTCAAGTCTTGCATACAATCCTCTATCTTTTTGGATTTCTACTAATGTAGCAAGCCCAGCAGAAACTGCAATCGGATTTCCACTCAATGTGCCAGCCTGATATACGCTGCCTAATGGCGATAACATATCCATAATCTCAGCTCTACCACCAAATGCAGCCAGAGGCATACCACCACCAATCACTTTTCCATACGTGCTTAAATCTCCGATAACATTATGATATGGATATGACCCTTTGAGACTTGCTCTAAAACCACTCATAACTTCATCAAGAATTAATACAATATGTTCTTTATCACAAATTTCACGTAAACCTTGTAAAAAATCTTTTGTGGCAGGGACTAATCCCATGTTTCCAGCAATTGGTTCAATAATGATTGCTCCAATGTTATTGCTTAATGTCAAACAGTGTTTTACAGAATCTAAATCATTGTATTTCGCTACAAGCGTGTGTTTTGCTATATCTGTAATAACACCCTTTGAGCTTGTTTGCCCAAAAGTAGCTAGACCGCTCCCACTTTTTACTAAAAGGCTATCGCTATGACCATGATAGCAACCTTCAAATTTAATAATATCGTCCTTACCACTAAAAGCACGTGCTAAACGAATGGCACTCATCGTTGCCTCCGTACCACTATTAACCAAACGAATTTTTTCCACGCCTTCACAAATAGAAATAATCTCTTTAGCAAGATTTGTTTCTAACTCCGTTGGAGCACCATAGCTTAATCCCTTTTCTATTGCATTTTTTAGAATCTCTATAACAACCTCATGACTATGACCTAAGATTAATGGACCATAGCTTTGCACAAAATCAATATAGGCGTTATTGTCTTCATCGATTATATAAGCACCTTTTGCTTCTTTTATGAATCTTGGAGTACCGCCAACGCTATTAAATGCTCGCACTGGTGAATTTACGCCACCCGGAATAACTTGCTTTGCTTCATTAAAATCATTAATGCTGTGTAATATTTGTTGCATGAATATCCTTAAATAATGTAGATAGATAAAATGAAGTTATAACGTTACATTATAACAAAGTTTTACTTATTTTAAAATTAACAAAGCACCGTGTCAAAAAGGCTGCACATGTCATACAGAGTTATTGCTATTGTGATAGAATCTTAATGTCTAAGCCTTTCGAGCTTTAATACTATAAAATATAATCCTATAAATGTCCAATGCAAATATTACGACAATTATAAATATAATCTTGAAATATATCATATTCTTAACTATTTTTGTTGATTTTCTTTCTATTCAAATAATTCCATTATAATATTGGCATCTTACATAAGAATCTCAAGGAATACTATGGAACATACCACACAATTACAAAGAGGCGATAAAGCACCACAATTCAATTTACCCAACGAAGATAATGTAGCCATTGCATTACAAGATTTCAGCGGCTATACTATCGTATTATACTTTTACCCCAAAGATAACACAAGTGGTTGCACCACACAAGCACAAGAATTTAGTGCATTGATTCATGAGTTTGAGTCGCTCAATGCTATTGTGGTTGGAATCAGTCCAGACAAACCTCTAACACATAAGAAATTTATTGAATCTAAAAATTTAAAAATAATCTTATTAAGTGATGAAAACAAACATGTCGCAACAACATATCATGCATATGGGAAAAAAATGATGTATGGCAAAGAAGTGCATGGAATCATACGTAGCACTTTTATTATCAAAGATGGCACCATCTTGGAATCATTTTATAATGTAAAAGCAAAGGGACATGCACAAAAAATCCTTGATTTTCTCAAGCAAAATACATAATTTTGACTGTCATCACAGATTAGATAAAATAACACATAGTATCGTAATGCAATAATTATCCAAAAAACTTCCTAAAAATAAAAGGATAAACTAGAAAGTTTCATTATATTTTTATATATGTTTTAAGGTTTTTTTGCTATGATTTCATGATACTAAAGTCATAGTAAAGTGAATATAAGGAATCCAAATACATTATGTCCATCGACAATCGCACTCTCAAATCACATTCTCAAACCTTACAGGAACATACGTTAGAATCTCGTATTAGCCAATCTTATACACAAGATTCTCATATTAAACACAATAATCAGTCTATAATAAGTAATAAAAAAAACAGTATCGTTGCCCAGTCATCTTTTTCTAAACAATTTTCACAAACTTTTGATAACCCAATCCAACCAATTTTATTTCAATCTCATAACACACAACACTCTGCTGATACACTATACAATGAAGAATTGAACAATCACAACACAATGTTATCTAAACAAAAAATCAATACATATACAACACAAAATACTGGCAACGCAAAATCACAAAGCAAAAATATGAATAAGAGTTTTTTTGCTAAGACTCAAGTTATGCTTGACACTATGATACATATGGATATTTTAGACAAAAAAAGTTTGCAAAAAGGCATCGATATACAATGTCTCACAGAAGATGATTCTCCATTTTTTAAACTCTATGTTGAAACTGAAATATATTTAGCCTGTATATACTCATATATACTTGATGAAAAAACATTTGCTAAAAATGAATCACCAAAAATTCACTTCATAAAATGCGGAGAAAGTAAACTTCTAAATCCAAAGCACACAAAAGTTTGCATTCCTACCACGAATGCCTTTGATTATCGCGTACGTGCTAATGGTATCGATACACGTTTATTTTATGAACATCCTCTAAGCATTTGTCAAACATGTATGTCTGAATTATACAGAATCTTAAGTAAAAAATATCATAAAGAGGTCTCGTCAAATCACATTAAGGAGCATGATGTTATGAATTTACTAATAAAAAATAAATTAAAAAATCTTGTGTTATAAAGGAAAAGTATGGTTCCTTCGTTAATTATGTTGCATATATATGACAAAATCCCAAGTGAAAGTTTAATCATTGTAAAAGAAAAATTAAAAAAACTCGATAAAGTTGGTTTAGCAAAATTTATTTTGAAATTACCTGCAGTCAAACTTCATGATATAAATACTGTATTTTGGGTTGGCAGTGTTATACTTGGAGTTTTTGGCGTTGGTCGTTTTATGATTGGAGATAAGCTCATTGGAGCCCTAAAGCTCACTCTTCTAATTATATCCTACATACTTCTAGCCATAAGTTATATCATGGCACTTTTTCCAAATCTCAATATCATTAGTATCGTCCTAATGATTATGGGATATGTAGGATTAGCCATAGTAACAATATGGTGGGGATTAGACATATTTATGATTACCTCAAAAGCTAAACGTGCTAATCTTAATAGAATTTTGTATCTTTTTCAATCTTAAAACTATACAAGAGGTAGCATGCGTAATACTATCATACAAGAAAGAAGAGAATCTTTTTTAAAAGAAATTCTCAATGAAGCATTTGGTAACCTACAAGATTCTAGTCTTAATACACTTGAGATAACAAGAGTGCAATGCTCAAAGGGTAAATATGATGCAAAAATTTTTATTGAATCAAGCTATATGAGTGATAATGAAAAAAAAACAGTGATACAAGCATTCAAAAAGGCAAGACCAATTATACAAGAATATGTTTTAAATGCAACCTCATGGCACACTTCTCCAAAGCTTTCTTTAGAATTTGATGAAACCTTACTAATACAAAATCGACTTGATGCCATCTTTGCTCAAATCCATAAAAAATCGTAACCGTTATTGAGGAATACTATGATAAACCAAGTATTGTATAATCACTTAGAAGCAATTATTGCAACGAGAGGACTAAAGCTTTATGACATCGAGTTATTAAAGGAAAACGATTCTACTCTTTTACGTATTTCACTTTTTAAGAAAGGCGGGGTGAGTCTTGATGATTGTGAATCTATTAGCGTGCTTATTGCACCAATCTTAGATGTCGAATTACAAGAATTACAAAATTATCATCTTGAGGTTAGCTCACCAGGGATTGAACGGACACTTAAAACGTCAACTCATTTTCTTTGTAGTATTGGCGAAAAAATTGAAATTAGATTCCACGATAAAACAACACTAAAAGCAATTTTATTGGACTATAAGGACGATAAAATAGAAATTGCTCCATTACAAAAAACAAAAGACAATAAAAAACATCGTATACATAACGGTGTAACGCAAGTGCAAAATAAAACAAACAATACCAACAAGGAATCGACTTCTTCACAGACACCCATCACTCACAATATTACACAATTTATCAATCTTAAAGATTGTAAAAAAATTAAAACGTTTTTTGATTGGGGAGATTATACCTTCCAAAATTGATGGTTTATAATATAATACTTGTTACTTACAGTAATTTATAAATATTATCTTTTACTATAAGTAACATTAATATATATTTTCGCAAATTTTAAGATAGTAGTAATCTTTTATAGATTCAGAAATATTATAATTCATAATACATTATTTTATATCACAATAAAGGAGCAAATCATGATTATTGGTTGTCCAAAAGAAGTAAAAGTGCATGAATATCGTGTCGGTTTAACCCCATCAAATGTCCGCGAATACGTCGATTCTGGGCATAAGGTTTATGTCGAACACGATGCTGGTAGCGCAATTGGTTTTAGTGATGAAGAATATCACCGTGCAGGGGCAATAATCGTTGATAAAGACAAACTTTTCAAAGAAAGCAACATGATTATAAAAGTAAAAGAACCGATTGAATCTGAGTACCGTTATTTTAGAGAAGGACAAATTCTCTTTACTTATTTACATCTTGCAGCGGACAAAAATCTCACTAATATGTTATTAGAAAAAAAGATTTTTAGTATCGCCTATGAAACTATTAAAGTGCGTGGTATTCTTCCATGCCTTGCACCCATGAGTTCTATTGCTGGTCGCCTAGCAGTCTTAGAATCTGCTAAATATTTGCAAAAAACCTTTGGAGGGAATGGCATACTTTTAAGCGGTATTCCGGGTACTAGAAAAGGTAAGGTTACTATTGTTGGGGCTGGTGTAGTCGGGCTTAATGCAGCACAGCTTGCAGTAGGCATTGGTGCAGATGTAACAATACTTGATATAGATGCCTCACGTCTATCGTATGTAGACCAAATGTTTAATATGAGAATCCATACGCTCATTAGCTCACGAGCCAATATCATTTCTAGCATTGCAGAAGCTGATGCAGTCATCGGGGCGGTTTTAATACCAGGAGCGAAAGCCCCAAAACTCATCAAAAAAGAGGATTTACAGCACATGAAAACAGGAGCGATTCTCACCGATGTAGCCATAGACCAAGGGGGTTGCTTTGAAACCTCAACACCTACAACACATAATGACCCAATATTTGATGTCGATGGTATATTGCACTATTGTGTTGCAAATATGCCCGGTGCTGTCGCCAAAACAGCAACTTTAGCGCTCACTGATTCAACTCTGAATTTTGGACTGAGTATTGCGACATTAGGAGCAAAAGGAGCAGCATTAAAAGATTCTGGCATTTTAGAAGGGATAAACACAATAGATGGTAAATGCACTTATAAAGCAGTCAGCGAAGCCTTTGGAATCCCATATACAGACATAAAAAATGTATTGCAGGTAAGCTAAATTTAAGTGCTTTTTAAGATAAATTACACTAGAATACAATTGCCTTTTTGGTTAGTCCTATGCAATAGATGATATAGGCAACGCTTCAGGATGGGAACATAGCAGAGCACCTATATTTTTTGTGTGCCATTGGTAGCTGACTAGAAAGGTGGTATATTTTTTTCATGTGCCCTCCTCGGTGGGGTAGAAATTTTCATAAGTTTATGACCACAATCTCTACAAATAGCATTCTATTCAGTTCACAAAATTAAATTCAAGAGATATTATAATGATTATTCATTAAAGAGCCTTAATACATGATAATGTCTTACAAGTACATGTTATTTTATTTAAATAATATAATGCAACATTACCATATACAACTCAATAGCTAAATTACAACGACATTAATTTTATAAAAGATAATGCACTATGACACCCTACTACTACATTGCAATTATATTTATAGAGCAGTCTAAACATGTGAAAATAATAAATTATAGTCGGAATCGCACAAAATTTAAGTGTTTTTTAATTATAATTACCACATTGACATTAAAAATAGAATAATAAATAACTTTATCTAAGAATAGATAGTTATTAATGGTAAAGCAATATTTTTTGTGTTATTCTACCCAAGGTAAAAGTATTGTATTATTTTTACATGGTGGTCTAGCAAATTCCTTTACCCACTTTTTTATGCCATCATTATGCCTAAATTTCACACATATCATTTTGTCTATTATGACTAAAGAGGGAGGTTATGGCAAAACACAGCTAGCCAATAATTCAAAGCCTGATAGCATGAGATTAGAAATATTATTAGAAAGATTTGCGATATGGCATACAATATGTACAAGATAAATAGCAACCTGCACATATTATTAGGACATAGCTGGAATAACATACTAGGATTAGAATATATTAATCTCTATTCAAAAAGTGTAAATGTCTACATTAACATGTAATAAGTTGTAGATTTTAAAGCAAATGAGAAAATAGTATAGTACCATAACACAGAAAGAGTCGACAACATAATAAATAGATGCAAAAGAGCAAAGATTCTCAAAAAATTAGAAGCCTTTCGTAATTATCCCAATAATCTCAATAACAAATACATCGCAATATACTACAAAATTTCAAACCCTATAATACAAACTGAATATCACAAAATTAATACACGATAAGAGTAAAAAGCTCTGCACTATAATGCGAAAAAGTCTCGTGTTAACTGGAGAGATATGATGATTATGGCATGGAGAGCAACTAAACATCTGATAACACTACAACTTGATACAATATAAGCAATTTCATAAGATTCAATGTACTGATATATTTATTCATGATGATTATCAAATATCAAACACCACACAAAACTATTTTGCACTATTACTGCACCTAAAGAATCCTTATCACAAAAAAATGTGGAACACTCGATGAATTTTAGTAAAACAGAAGAATTTCGAACATGTATGAAAGAAATCATAAAAAAGATAGAACAATGGTAGGATAAACTAAAAGTGAGCCACAGAATCTCTATCAAAATACTAAATGTTTGTGAAGATAATGGCTAAACTCTAAAACAGTAACATTACATTAATGATAAACTTCAAAGGTAGTTAAACGCTTATATGCAGACTATGATTATCAGGCTACTATACAATACTAAAAGTTTAAATTCACTTACTAATTTGAATTGACCACATATCATATTTCAACATTTCTTTGCATACTCTACACATACTTCATTTATACTACAATATTATGTTTTATAATATAAATTTTAACATTCATAAATATAATGCCTTGCATTCTTTTTACATTTCTTAAAACTCAAATTCTGCCATATATGCAAAAAATGAGAGCATTATAAAACAAATATTTATGATATGTAAATATGGTATTTAAATATTTTTGTATAATAAAGAAAGCAAGATGCACTACTAAAACAATACCGTTCCAAATAACCCAAATACCTACTTAACTTATAGAAATTTTATGACTTATATCCCTTATCGTATTATCTCTATTCCAAAATTACCAAGCAATCTCATGATTCTAAAAGCCTATTTCAGATAATATATACTTTTTTGATACATTGATACTTAACTTACACAAAATCGCTTACAACAATAGACATCGCACCATTTTTATTTCATTTATGGATTATAAAAAGCTAATTACCATAAAATGAATATCTCAAGAAACTGGATAATTATGCTACAAAACTCTTGATATTTCTGCCATAAGCATACATATCACAATCATTCTGATAACCAATAACGTATGCAAATTAGCTATATATTGGAGCATTATATTGCATCAAGATCTATACACAGTAATGAGTATATTCGATACTTACATATCTAATCTCGTAACAAAAAAACACATATCTTTTATTGATTCTATAAAGCCTTGTAGAAAACTTAAGCTATTTATTATATTTTTACCTCATACATGACAGTACATATTCATAGCTAAACTTGTAAAGCATAAGCCTATAATACAATCTTTATACATTAGAGACATTAAAACTGTTTTTTTTGTGCATCTTCTAAAATCTGTGTTGCAATCTCATTAACAGTGCGACTAATAGATTCTGAATGTTGTGCAACACTGGCACTTTGATGTGTTACACTCTCAAGTTGTGTTACTGCTTCATTGATTTGCATAACACCCTGTGCTTGTTCATTGATTGATTCTGCTATCTCATTGATTCCTTGCACAAGAATATTAGTATTTGCCTCTATCTCACCAAGACTTTTTTGTGTTCTCTCTGCTAGCTTTCTTACTTCATCTGCTACGACTGCAAAGCCTCTGCCATGTTCTCCTGCTCTTGCTGCTTCGATAGCTGCATTCAAAGCTAAGAGGTTAGTCTGATTAGCAATATCATTAATAATACCAACAATATTGCGAATATCTTCGCTTTGTTTGATAATCTCTCCTGTACGAGAACGCATATTTTGCATAGAAGATGAAATTTCTTCTAGTGAAGAAGCAGTCTGTGTAAGCGATTGTGCTTGTTGTGTTGTGCCATCGGTAAGTTTATGTACATTGTCTTGCAATTCGCTTGACTTAGTATTTAAGAGATTAGCAAATTGATTAGAATCTGATAGCATTTTACGTATTTCTTCTCCTAAAACATTCACTGTTTGCTCAATATGTCCTGTTGCATTATGAATAGAATCTCTAAAATCTAAATTTTTATATTTTCCAAAAAGTTCCTGTATTTCATTCATATTTTGTCCAACTTTTGTTTGTAATACATTAAGCAAATCGTTGAAAATATTTTGTAATAAAATAAGTTGTGGATTATGTGGTTGTGAATCCAGTCTTGCTGTCAAATCCCCTTTTTCAGCTCTATGCACAGCCTCTATGGCTTTATCAATGGCCATGGAATCTTGCATTGTGAAAGCTTTAATTTCGTCTACAGTTGTATTAATTTTTTTTGCCATTCTACCCAACTCATCATTTTTATCAAGCTGAATGGCTTCGATTCTATCTGTTTCATGTTTTAAGAAAGAAAAGAAATTATTGAGCCCATTATAAATTTTCTGGATATCTTTTTGCACAAAGAATTTAATATATAAAATGATAATACAGGCAACAACTAAGACAAAAATAACAATAGCTATTAAAATAGTCCTTTCTACAAAATACAATTCTTCTAGTATCTCATTGTATGGTGCAAAATTAATCATTGTCCAAAAAACATCATCCCATATTGCGACATTAAAAATTCCGGCAATACCCTGACCTTGTTTAGTTGCAAGAGAGATAATACGATCGGTATTATTTGTATCTTTCTGAAAAGCCAAGATTTCTTCACTGGCTTCCTTATTAATAACAGAATCTAAAGGTTGTCCAATAAGTTGTGTGTCAGAATAAACTGCGATATTTGCATAATTGTTAAGGAATATTCTTTCAGAATGTGAATACGGTGCCGTATCATCACGTAAATATCTAGCAGACAACAACTCAACATCAACCAATCCTCCAATAACCCCTACAACCTCATTTTGTGGATTTAAAATTGGGAATACCAATCCTATCCCAACTTTCTGTTTGCCTTGCTCTGTAACAATCAAGGCTTTTGTAACCCGCATAGTCTTAGTAGCATAAATCTCGTTAATATCGCTAAAATTTTCAAAAAAATCACCACCATTAATGTTCAATGTATCTCTAGTAGCAATTTTGACTCCTTTGTCATGAATTTCTGGTGCTGTATCAATCAATGCAAACTCTACATGTCTTCTAGTATTATTATAATACCTACTACTATCTGATAAAAGTCCACTTTTTATTTGTGCAAACGTAACAAAAATAGCGGGATCATAATCTACGATATAATCTAAAAGATGCAATAAAGTATCATAACTAAATGATGAATCGGAGTCTTCCAAAACTTTTTCAATTGATTTTTGTATAGATTCTAAATTGCTTCCGACGATATTAAAATAATTTTCTATTGTTCTTGCGTCTTGGGCTGCAAAGCCAAGCAATGATTTCTCTGCTTCTTTGACCATGCTTTTTTCAACATTGGTAGAAACGATAAAATATAAAATAGTCATACCCGACATAATCACTAAGATTAAAAGTATGCTAATTTTATTTCCTATCCCCTGATTCGCAAAAAAATTCATTAAAATCCCCTTCATAAAATATTTTTAAGAATGTATATTGTACCAAAAAAACCAAAAAAAAAAAAAAACAATTTATGAAAATAAAGAAGAAAAATATAATTTTAGTTACATAATTGCTACTATAACACTAGTTGCAATTGTAAAATTGTTACTAAATAATACAGATATTGTAGTATTAGTTGTATCAAAAAATTATTTGTATTTTTGCATTCGTAAAGCTTTCTCTCGTAATTGCCCACATGCTGCACTAATGTCTATACCTTTTGATTCTCGAATAGTAGCTATTATGCCTTTGTGATACAAAAAATCAGCAAAAATTTGCATTGTTTCATTTTCTGGTCTTTGAAACTCGCTTTCTTCATGTGGATTAAAGGGGATAAGATTGACTTTTGCCTTAAATCCATGTAGAAGTTTTACAAGCTTTTTAGCACTTTGCAAGTCATCATTAATATTTTTAATAACAAGATATTCAAAAAGAATGCGTCTACGTTCTTGTAATGGGAATTTTCTCAATGATTCTAAAACTTTAGCAATGTTGTAGACTTTATTCATAGGAATAAGTCTGCTACGTAAAGCATCATCTACCGCATGAAGTGATAAGGCAATTTGCACACCTAACTGCATTGCCCCTAATTTTTCGATTTGTGGAGCAATGCCACTTGTAGAGATAGTTTGTCTTCTTGTTGCGATATTTAATCCATTCTTATCGCTAATAATACGTATAGCTTTCGCCACATTTTTGAGATTCAATAATGGCTCACCCATACCCATGAATACAATATTAATACTTTTATTAGAATCTAAATTATTATCTCGCTTTAAAAATACTACTTGCTCTACAATCTCACCAGCATTAAGATTCCGCATAAAACCGCCCTTTGCAGTAGAACAAAAGACACAGCCCACCGCACAACCTATTTGACTAGAGAGACAAAATGTATATTTTTCACCCTTTATAATCCTACCATTCTCATCTAACACCTTATCTCTCATCTTGATACATACTGATTCAAAGCTTAGGTTATCCTGCGTTTGAAAAAGATATTTTTTTGTACCATCTTGACTTTTTTCGATTCGTATTATTTGAATGGTATGTGTGGTTTGAGCTTGATTGTCTTGTTGTATAAGAGAATGTTTATTTAAAGAGTAGCTACAGTTATAAGGTATGAGAGTATGGAGAAAATATGTGTTTAACGTTCCTTGCAAGGATTGGGGTATATTTTTCATAGCTTTAAAATCTGTAACATAATGATGATAAAGCCAATGATAGACTTGTTTCGTGCGAAAAGTAGGCTGTATAATCTTTTGGAGATCTTCTAAGCAATAGCCGTATATATTAGAATCTTGTGGTTGTGATTCCAAATAGAAACTGTCTATTCTATCGGAGTTTGCAGATGTTGTTATAATATCACTCATATCGTCCCCTTATGATTATATCGCTATATTTATTAGTTAATAGGTGCAAACAATTTTACAATACTTTATATCATTTTGTGTTAAAATCACATAGTAATTTTTATTAAGGACATTGAATGAAAAAAAAGATAAAAATGCGTATAGTGGATTTTTGGCATGATGACACAGAAGAAAATTTCTATAAGAGTCCTTTTGTAAAGCTCTTAGAATCTAAAAGAATCTTTTATACAGGTGAAAATATTAGGACTGATTGGAATATTGCTGATTATGGCATAGACTTTGATTATATGGAGTTTGGAGATAGGCATTTGCGTATGCCTTTGTTTTTATTTTATAGACATCACGAGATAATAACGAAGAATCAAGTAAACCCCCAAGATATTCATACTAAAACCTACAAAGAGAATACTGCACACACTCATACTATACCAACCAACACAACAAGAGAAAAATTTTGTGGAATAGTCGTTAGCAACGATGGTTGGGGGCTTATGGATATGCTACGCACTGATTTCTTCCATATCTTAAATTCCTATAAACAAGTCGATTCTGGAGGGAGATGGAATAACAATATAGGAGGACCAGTAACT
>CASFZH010000050.1 GCA_949299115.1 uncultured Helicobacter sp.
AAAACATATAAAGCTAATACAATCAGACTACTATCTAAGATTACAATAAGATACTATTATTACTAAAATCCATACTCTAACTAACAAATAATAATTAATAAGAATAATATAACATTATTTACAAAATTGCTTAACACCTGCCACACATGCTTGTTTATACGCTGCCTGTGCCTCATCTCTTGTGTCTGCATTTATACCTAAAAAAATACATGAACTAGCATGTTTCATTGCACATGACTTAGAAGCTATTTTTTTGCTCTTACCTCTATCTCGATCAAAAATACTATAGCCCTCAAAATACAACAATGCCAACACATAACAGTCCATCGCATAATTAGCATCACAACCCTTAAGAGCAAGAGTATGTGTTTTTACAAATAAATTATTACTTTTTTCAATAGAAAAATCAGACTGATTCCCTAAAATAGCAAGTTTAAAACAGCTCCTTGAATCATTGAGAGAACAACCTCTTTCAAGTATATGCAATGCCTTTTGTTTATCAGCTTTTGAACCATATCCATAGAAATAATCATAGTAAATCTCCCCCATTACAGAACAGTCCTTACCTTTTGACTCATCACAAATTTTATGAGCAAATTTTTTCCATTTATCTACATGCCAAATACCCTCCTTAAGATTATCAAGCTGATTATAAAGCTCAATGCGTTTAATATCTTGTGCTTGGTAAGTTATTTCTTGCATAGTTTTTTTTGGTTTTGTACAACCTGCAATTCCTAAAAATAAGAATAATAATATTATCGAAACAATATCTCTTGTTATCATAAATTACCCCTGTTTCATTTTATCAACAATATAGCATAACACAATGTTTAATGTTGGTAAATTTTTGTAATCCATTCTGGATAATCCTTTGTTTCATCATATTCTTGTTGTAAATGAAAATTAAAACTTTTGTTGTTTAACAAATATGTGTAAATTTTATCATACATGGGTGTATAATTAAGTTTTTTGTTATATTCTTGTTGCACTTGAGTATAATATAATGTCTCTTGTGTACTAACGAATTTATAATATTGATATTTTTCATAAACGAAATGACACAAAGAAAAACCAATAAGCATAAAACCACTAAATAATACTATTTTTACTTTATTTTTTAATGTATAGAAATCATAAGGATAAAAATTAGTACAAATAGGTCTCACATGAAAATGACTAATTGTTACAAGTTTTAAACAAATATCTAGTGAAGTATTAAACAGAGATTCTATAGGAATAAAATCCTGCAAAAATTCCCTCTCACCAGTCCAATCACAATAAAAAATATTTTCAGAAATAGCAATATGATTATAATAATTTTGCAATGCAACTTTACGTTCCACAACAATACTAAAATCAAGCAAACCGTTAGAATAATGGCATAATGCATGATATTTTTTATCTTGAAAAAGAATAGTATAATCTGAAAGTTTTGGATAAAAAAAATGCAAAGAACTGAAAACTTCAAAAGGATTACAAAAATACATCTTTTCCTTACTCTGTATGGCATAAGTTTGTAAAAGTTTTTTTGATATATAAAAGATTTGAAACAACACTTTTGCTTCATCTCTATTTTTTATATACCAATGATATTCATAATCCATTGGAATTGTATTAAGCTGCTGTGCTTTTAAAAGAGGAAAATTATCTATAAAACTATTTTTCCGTAATTCATCTTTTTTGATTTCGATCTCTGCACAAAATATAGCGTCTGGAGATAATATGCAAAATTTTTGATGAAAAAATCTAAAAAACCATCTAAAAAATCTCTTTGAAAATATACTTGCATGTTTATGGTTATACTCCATGACAGAAAAACTACTGCATTCACTGAATTTCAATATTTTTTTATAATACTGTTGATTAATATCTTCAAAGCTAATTGAAGTTTTATGATATTTTAGATGTGAATCTTGATTCAAAGATAACTGTGAATATAATGAAGAATCGCTACTAGTTTGTAAATTATTATTTTTAAAAAAATTATCTTTATACTCGTCTTCTATTTGCGATGCATTACGGTAATGTAAGAGAGTGCAGACTCTCTCATTATAGAATAAGAAGTCGTGATACGAATACGTTCTGATTCTAGCTAATATGTTGTTAGTAACGTATCGAATAATAGAGCGAAAGAACACAGACATTGTTATTGAATATACAACTACTATACAAAAGTTGTGCCACCATCAATGACAATAGTTTGCCCTGTAAGCCATCCACTTTGGGTATTATCACATAGAAAAAATGCTGCACCAGCTAAATCTTTTGGTGTACCCATACGTTTAAGTGGGCTTTGTGATTCTACTTTTTTCTTTACATCATCATAATCAGGAAATGCACGTAAAGCATCTGTATCAATTGGTCCACCACTCACAGCATTGACGCGAATATTAAACTCTCCTAAATCTTGTGCAGCATATTTTACCATTGTTTCTACGGCATTTTTTGAATTACCATGCCCAGCATAATTTGGCATATATACAAGATTACCCGTTGAACTTAATGTTACAATATTTCCGCCACCAACTTTTTGCATTCTCTTTACCGCCTCTTGTGCACCAACTACGAAAGCAAGGACAGTCGCCGTATAAATATTATTTAATCCTTTTGGTTTTAAACGCATAAATGGAGCAAATCCTCCCACAACACTTCTTCCATAGATAATAGCATTAGAAATAAAAAAATCTACTCTTTCAAAATCCTTATCTATTTGCTCAAAAAGCCCAATATACTGCTCTGGCTCTAAAACATTTAATGGATAATATTTTGCTTTGACATTATACAAAGAAGTAATATCTTCAGCAATTTTGCACGCTTCTTCTTCATTCTTATTATAAGTAAATGCTACATTGACTCCTTCCCTTGCAAAACGATATAAAATAGCTTTTCCAATTCCTCTTGTTGCACCACTAATAACAAGAGTTTTGCCTATCATATAGTCTTTTGTAAGTTGTTCACTCATTTTTGCACCTCATATTCTTTTAAAATTGTTTCAATCGATTCCATACACACCTTACTGGGTTTGCACAAGGGTAAACGATACTCCAATTCTGGAATCAACCCTTGCACATACATCGCAGCCTTTATAGGAATGGGATTACTCTCAAGAAATAAGACTTTATTTATAGCATAAAGTTTATTAGAAATAGATAAACCTTTTGGAAAATTCTTTTCCATTATGTGATGATACAGTTTAACAATATCCTTAGGAAATATATTGCCTGTTACTGATACTACACCATGACCACCAGCAGCAAGAACACTAAAATTTAACATATCATCACCACTAAAAACCTGCAATTCAGACTCGCCATGCAACATTGCACATACCCTATCCATAACACCACTTGCTTCTTTAATAGCATAAATATTCTTTACTTCACGAAAAAGTTTCATAACCGTCTCAATTTCAAGTGACACACCTGTTCTTGAGGGGACATTATAAAGCATAACTGGTATTGTAAGAGATTCTGCAATAGCTTTATAATGTAAATATAAACCATCTTGAGTAGGTTTATTATAATACGGCACAACAGATAATATTGCATCAGCTCCACATTTTTCAGCAAATTGTGCTAACTCGATAGCTTCAGCAGTATTATTGCTACCAGCCCCAGCCACAACCTTTACATTGGTATTTTTACAAACATTAACAGCTATTTCTATACATTCTTTGTGTTCATTGTGGCTTAACGTTGCACTTTCCCCCGTTGTCCCAGCTGGAACACATGCATTCATACCATAAGATATTTGTCTTTTAATCAAATATTCGTATGTTTGTGTATCAATTTTGCCATTTTTAAAAGGCGTAATCAATGCACTCATGGCACCTGATACCATAGCAAATCTCCTTCTTAATTTTATTTTAAGATAATTGAATAACGGATTCCAGACTATCTTTAGAATAAATATCTTAATTATACTAAAAATACCGTAATTTTATGTATTAAACATCATTATAAAATCCATAAATATTAAACATAACATATTGCTACAATAATAACCATATTGAGAGAGTATTTTGTGTATTTGTGTAATATCTATACATTTTAAAGTTAAAATAAAAAATATTATCAAATTCTATGTAAATTTCTTAAAGATTCTATAGAATCAATTTAATCACATTATAAATTAAGGAGATTTCTATGCCAACTACAACAAGTCTTGAAGTGCAGGGACTGAGTTTTCCAATATTTGCCACATTTGGATTATATGCCCTTGTTATGATTGCTATTGGCTTTTATTTTTGGAAACAAACTAAGAATCCAGAACAATTTTTCTTGGGTGGCAGAAATATGGGTCCAGCCGTAAGTGCATTAAGTGCTGGAGCATCTGATATGAGTAGCTGGCTACTCATGGGACTACCCGGAGCACTTTATATTGCAGGGCTTTTAAATGCTTGGATTGCTATTGGACTATCCATTGGAGCATTTATAAATTGGATTTTGGTAGCAAAAAGACTCAGAATCTACACAGAAGTCGTTGACAACTCCATTACTATTCCAGATTATTTTGAGACAAGATTCTCTGATGATACGCATATTTTACGCCTCATTTCCGCTTTAGTGATTTTAGTATTTTTTGTTTTTTACATTTCATCGGGACTTATTGCAGGGGCGAAACTTTTTGAACAAACTTTTCACATTGATTACTCTATTGCTCTAATCGTAGGTGCATCAATTATTGTTGTATACACATTCTTTGGTGGTTATTTGGCAGTTTGTTGGACTGACTTATTACAAGGTTTGCTTATGATGATTGCACTTATTTGTGTTCCTCTTGTGATGCTCTATCACATAGGAGGCATTAATGAAGCAAAAACATATATACAAGAGGCAGATTCTGAATTTAATTCCTCCATTACTGCTATTACTGCATATACAAATGACACGATTGCCTTAAATATCAGAGATATAAAAGAAACTATAAATAACAATAACACATCAAAAACTCTGGAACATTTAGAATCTCTAAGCCATTCTATATCAGAGCTACAAACAATGGCAATACAAGAAACCGAAAAAGACATAGACTTACTTCTACAACAAACACATGCCATACTAGATAAATATAAATCTTTGGAATCTTTGCAATCTAAACAAGCAGATTTTCTAAGAGAGACAAGAGCACTATTATCCAATATAGAACAAACATTGCAAGCAAAAAGCAAGGAGTACAAAGATCACTTTTCCTTTTTTAATGGTGTTACTTGGATAAGCATAATATCTGCACTTGCTTGGGGGTTAGGGTATTTTGGACAACCTCATATTATTGTGCGTTTTATGTCGATTCGCTCTACAAAAGACATACCTAAGGCTACATTTATTGGAATCTCATGGATGGTAATAAGCTTAATTGGTGCATGTCTAGTAGGCATTTTAGGTGTTGCTTATATTACCAAATTCCATCTTAGCTTCAATGACCCAGAAACCATATTTATTGTAATGTCTCAAACACTTTTTAACCCATGGCTTACAGGAATCTTTTTATCTGCATTATTAGCTGCTATTATGAGTACAGCAAGCAGTCAATTATTGGTGTCTGCCTCAACGGTTGCAGAAGACTTCTATAAAAAAATTCTAAAAACAAATGCCACTCAAAAACAAGTAATGTTTTTTAGTAGAGCTAGCGTATTAGTCGTATCCTTTGTAGCTTTTTTTATTTCTACTGATAAAAATTCAAGTATTTTAAGTATTGTAGCATACGCATGGGCTGGATTTGGAGCAAGCTTTGGTAGTGTCATCCTCTTTTCACTTTTTTGGCGTAGAATGACAAGAATGGGGGCTATTGTAGGAATGCTAACTGGGGCTATTGTAGTAGTATTACACAAGAATTTCTTTTATGAGTATTTTCCTATTTATGAAATTGTCCCCGGTTTTATCTGTGCAAGCATTGCTATTATTCTCATAAGTCTCTTGCAACCAGTACGCCCTGGCACAAAAGCTGCATTTGACAAAATGATACATGAAATGAAAGCAGGGAATATATAAAAACTGCATAGCAACAATTACAAATCCTAGGAATCATTCTATAACCGTTGCAATACGAATTATCATAACATTCCAACGGTATATAGTTTTTAGAGTGATAACAATATATCAACTACCAATGTTCAATAGTTTATCTATTACCATGCCATAAAACATCTAAATCACAAAAAATAGAAATACAAAAAGTCCTAAAAATAATATGAGAATAGAAATCTCAATATCTCATGCTATTAGAATATAACTCAATAGCAACAATTAATAAATAATTTGACACTTAGCCAAGGGTGCAAAAGTATCAAGAAATGTAGTGATTTTACACCTTCTTACTTCTTGCTTTTCTCCTCCTGATAGTCATAGTCCGTGTTGATATGCCATAAGTTTGCCGCACTTTTACCCAATATCTTATCCGCACACACAAGCCCCATAAGGATACTATGGTCTTGATTGTTATACTTAAAGCTCCCATTGCGTCCGATAAAATAGAGATTACTAAACTCATCAAGTGCCTCATAGATTCTATGTAGCCCTTCTTTATAACCTGATGAATAAATAGGATAGCTTTTGTGAATCTTTAGCACAGAGCCTCGCAGGATTTGCTCACTTCGCACGAGGCTAGATTCTACTAAGTCCTTTTTGGCTATCTCTATGAGTGCTTCATCGCTTACATTCCATAATTCCTCATCATCATTTGCCCAATACTCTAGGCATAAAATCGAGCTATCTCGTCCGCATAATAAACCACTTGTCCAATTTCTAAAATTTGTGATTCGCCCTGTTTTTGTGCCTTTGGAATGCACATAAATCCAATTATCTGCAAAAATATCCTTACAATCCACCTCGATATAGACCAAAATAGTATTACGAAATTTCAGATTTTTTGCTAGAGATTGTGTGTGTGAATCTAATTCGCCTAGGGAGAGCACCATATCGTTAAAAGGTGCGGTAGAGATGATAATATCGCCCATAACCTCTCGTGTGCTTGGCGTGTGGGATTGGGTAGTGTTGTTTGGAGCATCGCTTATGATGATCCCCTGTGCTTTTTTGTCTTGAGTGAGAATCCCTAGCACCTTGGTATTGTAGTGAATCTTCCCGCCGCGTGCTAGAATCTCTGTAGCCATATTCTCATACACCACACCAGCTCCCAAATCCGGGTAACTAAACTCATCGACAAGCGTTTTATGTTTTTTGTTTTTATCGCCAAAGAATGCTGATTTTATCGCCTCATAGAGGTTTAGCCCCTTTATCCTCTGTGCCGCGAAGTCAGAATCTAGCTTATCACAGGGTATCCCCCATAGCTTTTGTGTGTAGGATTTGAAAAATATGCTATAGAGCCGATAGCCAAAGGCATTTGCTACCCAAGATTCGAAGTTATCGCCTTTAAAGGGCTTACATTTTGCCTTAAGATAGCTTAATACGCACAGGGCAGATTCTATAAAGCCTAGCTTGAAAAGTGCATCAAAGCCCCGCAAAGGATAGTAGAAAAACTTTTTATTATAAAAAATACGCGTGAGACGACTGACTTGCTTATGTGTGTCATTTGTGTGGGCGAGCCAAAAGTCGTTTAAACGCTTATCTTTGCTAAAAAATCTATGAGGACCTACATCAACAATCTGTTCAAATAATGCAAAGCTCTTACTAAGCCCACCCACCTTAGAATCTAGCTCAAAAATCTCTACTTCATAGCCAGATTCTACCAATACGCGTGCGGCACTTAGTCCTGCTGCACCTGCCCCGATGATTAATACTTTTTGCATACATTTCCTCCTATTTGTTGTGTTTTAGAATCTCTAATATCTAGGATTTTTGTGCCATCTATAGGCAGTTTGTAAAATAGTCTCTAAATCACAAAAATGCGGATTCCAGCCTAAGATCGCCTTAGCCTTGTGGCAGTCGCCCACGAGAATAGCAGGATCGCCCTCGCGTCTTTTGGAGTGGATATAGGGAATCTCTGTGTTTGTAATCTCTTGGGCTTTGTGCAAAACCTCTAGCACAGAGAAGCCCTCATTATTGCCGAGATTAAACACATCACTTTTCCCACCATTACGCAAATACCGCCATGATAGGATATGAGCGAGTGCCAAATCATCGATATGGATATAATCCCGCACACACGAGCCATCTTTGGTGGGGTAATCTAGCCCAAAGATTTCTAGCGGTGTATTGCGTTGTTTTAGAGCAGTTTGCAAGATTAGGGGGATTAGGTGTGTTTCGGGATTATGAGACTCTCCGATATTAAAGAAGTTGCTAGCCCCAGCGGCATTGAAATAACGCAAGATTACATAAGAGAGATTATAGGCTTTGCTAAAATCTTGCAGAATCTGCTCTACCATAAGCTTGGAGCGTCCATAGGGATTTATGGGGCTTTGGGGGTGAGATTCTGTGATTGGGATTTGGTGTGGATTGCCATAGGTCGCACAAGTGGAGCTAAAGATGATGTTTTTGCAGTCAAACTCACGCATCACAGAGAGGAGGTTGAGTGTATGGGCGACATTGTTTAAGTAGTATTTTTGCGGCTCTAGCACAGATTCGCCCACATACGCAAAGGCAGCGAAATGCAGAACACAATCGATATGATATGTGTCAAAAATCTGGCGTAAAAGTGCTGTATCAGTGAGGTCGCCTTGGATAAAAATTGTGGTGTTGAAAGTATTTTGGGAAATGTGAGTTTGTGGTTTAGAATCTCTTGTGTTGGCGTTAGATTGTGGCTCTAAAGAGGGCTTCGCCCCCCCCCCCCCCGTTATGCTTAGGAAATCCTCTAGTGATATGTGTGATGATTGTGAATCTAAGAAGTTAGATTCTGATTTTTTGAATCGAGATTCTAAACTTTCGCTAGATTCTAAATTTACTCGAGATTCTAAATTTGTTTGCCAATCTTGTGCTTGGCTTGATGGACAAATTTCTTTAAATTCTAAAGCCTCTTTATGCCCAAGACTAAGATTATCAAGCACGATTGTTTGCACGCCTAGGGCGTTTAGCAGAGCGTTTGTGTGAGAGCCGATATACCCAGCCCCACCGGTTATGAGTGTATAGCACATGGTATTACCTTTGAATCATAGAATGATAGCATACTAATAAACATAACATTTTTTTGATAAATGTATTGCAATATCTTAAAATATAGTGTCCCCGAAAATACTACGTTATAGAGAATATTATTTAGCTTTATTTGGATAACAAAATCTATATCCACGTCGCCTTACCGTTTCAATTGTATTGATATTAAGTGGTTTGTCCATTTTTTGTCTAATCTGATTAATAGCAACTTCAATAACATTTGGTGTTACAAGTTCTGGTTCGTCCCATATTGCATTTAAAAGCTGATCTTTTGATACAATCTGGTCTCTTTGTCTTGCAAGATGTGTTAAAACCTCAAAGGGTTTACCCTTTACCTCTACTTCTTTACCTTCAAAAGTAATCCTCTCTTCATCTGGTATAATCACTAAATCTCCAATTTCAATAAGATTGGAATCCCATAATTTTAATCTTGCTCGGATGCGTGCTAACAAAACTTCTAAATTAACAGGGTGAGAGAGATAATCATCCGCTCCCACCTTAAAAGATGATACCTCATGTTCTGCTATATTGTCGCCAAGTATAATAACGGGCACTCTTGGATATTTATTTTTTACGTTGGCAACAATCTCTTGTGCTCCTCCATCCGCCAACTTCCAACCACCCAGTACTAAGTCATAACTACGAACATTAATATGGTATTCTCCATCTTTTACATTATATGCAGTATCAACTTGATAGCCATTTTTGACTAATTCTTTTGTTAAAAGCTCAGATTCTCTATTATTATCTACAACTAAAATACGCATTAAGATACTCCTAGCAAAAACTAATAGAATTATAACATTATTTAGCTTAACCTTAAACTGTATTTAATACTTTATAGTCAAAACTTTAAAGCCGTATATTTATCATACAAAATCATATCAGATAACTCATTGTTGTATGATTTCTAACGTTAATTCCTCAAAATTTGCTAATTTTGGAAGATTGATTTCATGCAATGCTTGCCGAATCGGCAATGAATCAACACGAATACGTAACACATTAGATTCGAATTCAAATAACACATTTTTTTCCTTTGCTAAAACAACACTTATAGAAAAAATAAAACTTAAAATTTGTAGGATATCGTGTTGTGGCAAAAGAGCATTATGCGATTGCGATATAATTTTAGGACGTTTTTTATGCGAATATTCAAGCAATGTGGCAATTGTATAACGTTCTCTATGCGAAAAACCATAATTTAAGGAATTAAGTGCAATATACGAGCTATGTTTGTGGGCTTGATAGAAATTAAAGTTTGCTCCAATATTGTAAAGTTTACCTGCAATATTTAAATCTCGTAAAAAACATATAGGTAAATCAAAATTACTTTGTAAAAGATAAAAAAGTGTTTGAGAGTGTTGATTAATCAATTTAGAATCATTAATACTTATAAGAAAAATATCTTGCAGTGAACGCACACTTGGGTTAATTTCATTTGGTATTTTTGCTTTATTATTACGCAACATATCGTGTAAAAATACCCCTTCACGAACGCCAACTCCGCTTATAATAAGTTTCTGCGACTGAAGCTCTTGCAACACAACCTGTAAGATTAAAAGCCCCGGTCTTATAGAATCTAAACGGCTTTCTTCAATACCTTTTTCTAATAATTCTTGTGGAGTAGCATAAACAATATCTTCTAAATGTATCAAAACTCTATTCGTTTCTAATTCATATCCATGCAAAAAATTAAACATATACGATTCTAAAGCCATTGCATATTTAGCATACGCCCTAATACTCCCCCCAATGCCAAACATTGTTATTGTATCTTTGAAATTTGTATGTTGACACAATAACAATATAGGTGAAATATGTTGCTTTACATATTGTCTCACATATTCGTAAGCTTCCTTGATTTTTCCATAATCAAAAAATAGTTCCTTCAAACGAATGCTACCAAGATTTAAAGAAATCGCTTCTTTAACTTCTCTATCTTCAATATAAGCCAATTCCGTGCTACCACCCCCAATATCAATAGTAATACCACTCTTTTCATGTAGAAGATTAGCACAAGCAATTGCACCAAAATACGCCTCTCTCATGCCATCTATAACTTTTATACGTATACCACACTCCTTATACACTCTTGCAATAAATTCCTTTTTATTTGGTGCATCCCGAATAGCAGAAGTCGCCACACAAATAAGCTTTCTACTTTTAAAAGCACGACTAACTTTTGCAAATTCTTTTAATGAATTTACCGCCCTATCCATAGCATGCGGTTGTAAATACGAATCGTGTTCATAGCTTCCTTCTGATATTCTTACTTTAGATTTTAATTCATGAATAAGATGAAAACCATAGCGACTCGTCTTTTGGAAAATGGCCATTCTCACTGAATTTGAACCAATATCAATAATCGTTGTAATTTTTGCCATAATATCTCCTTAAGTACTATGTCTGCGAAACTAAGGTTTCAAAATGAACTGTTACATAAACAATAGCATCAACTGGGCAAACTGCCATACAATTAGGATTTGCTGCATAACCCGCACACAAAAAACATAAATCTTGTTGAATACTATAAATAGGATCTGCGACTTCAATCGCTTGCGTAGGACAAACTGCTCTACACGCATCACATGCAATACATTCATTGTTTATAAAAATTTGAGACATTGTTACTTCCATGGTTTAAAATAGCAGAATCACCACATCAAGACATTGGTTTGGACTCTAAAACATTGGACTTTAGTTAAAATTATAGCTTAAATATATAAAATTACTTCATAACAATATCAACAATATCATTTGCAAAAATGATATTAAGATAAGAAACATCTCATAGATAAGATTAAAAAATTAAATTTTGTATGCTATGATATACTACCGTTATTTATTATTTAAGTAATTTTTACAAGTTTTAAATATAATCAAAAGCTTGATTTATTTGAAAGATTAAGGAATATTAATGTATTCTTATTTATATTATATAATATTTTGGGCAATTGGGTTGGTTTTTACCATTCCTGTTCTTTTTGTAGGTGTGATTTATATTTTTATGAGTAATAAGCCCCAGAAAAAAAATGAATTTACAATAAAAGTTATGCTAGAAATTATCAAAGGTGCTAAAACAAAAGAGGCATTTACTGCAGCATTAAAACAATTTAAAAACAAATATCATAGCCTTAATAATGAAAAAAATATAGATGTATGGCTTGAATGTATAAAACAACTTGCTCACTCCACATATTGGGATACCGATGCGATTGCGAAATTTGGACAAGAACTAGAGGATGCAAACCCTACAAATGCCAAAAAGATTTCTGTTGCTATTGCAACAGTGCTAAAGACCAAAGAACAAAAAAGCACATAATTTCTAAGGCATTGTATGAATAAAATAGCAATTTATCCTGGGACTTTTGATCCACTTACAAATGGGCATTTAGATATTATCCAAAGAAGCAGTAAAATGTTTGAAAAAGTTATTGTTGCAGTAGCAAGTTCGGACAACAAAAATCCGCTTTATAGCCTTAAAGATAGAGAGATTATGATTAATCTTGCATTGCAAGAATACAAAAGTACTATTTCTAATGCAGAGTGCATTACATTTAGCAATCTCTTAGCAAATCTCGCTAAACAACTGAATGCAAAAGTCATTGTTCGTGGACTAAGAGTTGTAAGTGATTTTGAATACGAACTACAAATGGGATACGCCAATGCATCACTTAATGATTCTCTTGATACCATTTATTTTATGCCAACACTACAAAATGCCTTTATTAGCTCCTCAATCGTCCGTAGCATTATTTTGCATGATGGAAAATTCAATCACTTGGTACCACAAAGTATCCATAAATACATTACTGATAATTTTCTCACTAAAAAGTAAACATGCGATATTTTGTCATAGAAGGTATTGATAGAAGTGGGAAAACAACACAACACAACCTTTTACGAAAAAAAATGAAGGGCATAACTTTACAACAAGTCCAACAGCAAACTATGGAAAGCAAATATTGTGATAGTGTTATCTTCATCAATGAACCGGGAGGAACCAAATTTGGGAATCAAATACGCAATCTGTTATTACATGCAGACATAAAACTTAGCGAAAGAACAGCATTTCTACTATTCCTAGCACAAAGGGCTGAAATTTTTGCACAAATTACTATGCTACCGAATATTGTAATTTCTGATAGAAGTCTCATTTCTGGTATAGCATATTCTAATTTTGACATCATGCAATCTTTGCAATTTAATCTTTTTGCATCACAATACACACTACCAGAAAAAATTGTATTTCTTGAAATATCGCAAGATGAATTACAAAAGCGATTGTATACTCAAAACCTTGATAATATTGAAAAGAAAGGAATTGCACATCTTTTGCAGATTCAAGATCGTTTTAAAACAGTCCTTAAAACAATTAGCAATCTTTCCGTGAGTCCAAATACTCACGATATTACATCACACCATAAAAACAAAACACAACATCTTTTTAATCACAATTCACATAAAAGAACACCAAGCATTCTTGTGCTTAATTCCTCTTTATGTATTAATGAACTACATCATAGAATCTACAATTTCTTTTTTGAAAGCCCATAAATGTATTGTGTTATTTGTCAAGCACTAAGTTTACAAATTATATGTAAAACTTGCTTAGAAAATCTATGGCATATTGAATCAAAGAGAGAGCTACTTAATGGCTTGAAAGTATTTAGCTCTTTTGCCTTAAGTGAACTCAAATATTTGGTATATAGTAAAAATAACATTATTGGAAGCAGAGTCTTAACAAGACTAGGCAAATATGGTGTACAAAAATTTTTTGAATGTCATCAAGAAATTTTAACAATCCAAAAAAAATATACGGCTGTTATTTGCATACGCAATCGAACTATTGGTGCATATTCACATAGTGCAATCTTGGCACATTGTTTCAAAAAATATGGTTTTAGAGTATTCTATAATGCTCTAATCACTTATAATGATATAAGATTCTCAACTCTTACAAAAACCCAACGACAAGAAACAAGCAGAAATTTTAAATTTACACTACATAAGCAATTTTCTTTCATTATTCTTGTTGACGATATTATTACAACTGGAGAAACACTACTTGAAGCAAGTCAAGTTATAATGCAACATAATCGCACACCGCTCTTCGCTTGGACACTTTGCGATTCTCGATTCTAATCAAAATATACCAATCCATATTGCCATACCCGAATATAGCAATTCATTTATTCTGCAGCTTTATGTTAACAGTAAGGCTTGAAATACAAATTAGCAACTAATTAAGATTTTAGTAATGACTGTTACTAGAAATAAATAAGAAAAACTTATCCTAGACTTTTTTACAATAAATATTATAAAAATAAAAACTTATCGTACCAAATGTAAGAAAATATTTATTTCAATTGTCTATCTATAATACAAAAAGCATGAGAAATTAAAATCCATTCAATCCATTTTTAAAGGTTATTCAAAATATGATACCAAATAGACCAAATTTAGATTATATTTTCAGTGTAAGACATTTTTTATCTCTCGTTTTACTCCCTTTTCTTAAGGCCTTAAGACATTCGTGCTTTTTAGTTATTACGCAAAACCAAGATTCTCAATATTTTCAAAATATCATTATTTTACAACTCCTATCTATTTAATGTAACAATATTTTGTATTGGCAAGATATTTTAGATTCCATATCTTCAACAACAAAAAGAAACACAAGACATATTCCATAAAGCAGCAGGATTAAGAAGGCATGGCAAAGATTTCAAAGTAATTGGGCTTATTGCAAGTAAGGAGCAAGAATAGTGTGCATTTTCTGCTTCATGGCTTTGTTTTAAGGGAAAATAAAAAGTAATGTGGATTCTGTATGTAGGTATTTGGCTACGCTCAATATGACAAGAAAAAGTAAGGTTCAGAATGATACATATCTATCAAACAAAGAGACAAAAACAAAAGATTCAAACAATGCCCCACAAAAGGAAAAGCAAAGTTCACCAATGATAGAAAACATTGAGATTCTCCGCTTTCGTTTTAGTCATGACAACTTATCTCAAACTTCCATTTAGGATCTTTGTCTTTATACCAACCTGTTTTTCCTATATCTCTCTATCGCTTTTGCCTTTTTCTAAACTAAAAACATATAGATTGCCACGACTTGCTATCACAAATTTTTCAATGACAAGTTAGAAATTATGTTGAACATTAGCGAGACATCTATTAGATTCTTAACTATTTCGTATGTTTTTTATGATTTTTTCCTTTTTACCTATATCTTAGATGTTTCAGATACATATCTAAAGTATGATAGATTGAGTATTCGTGTCTTAATGATTTTGAGATTCTATACTCTCCACATTGTCCCTATTGCCCTACTTTGTGAGAATCTTGCATAGTCTTGTTTGCATAGCTACTATTATAAGGATTATAGCCTATTCATTGGAATTTTGCCGTAACAAGTCTCTTTGGTGTTTCTGCCTATAAGGATAAATATCATTTTGCCATGTGATACCGCTTAGGGCATCAATGCAATTATCATCATTTGCTTTTCTATCAGGATTATATTTACGTAATTCATTTTGTATTTGGTCTAATCCTAAGGCATTACGTCTAAATTTTACGTCTAAATTTTAATCGCCCTTGATTATAAGCAGGTAAAAGCGTGGCTATCTTTTCATGTTTTGAGAGAGAGTTTGGCACTTTAAAGGTTATAATAAGATTTCTTAGAATGTCTTGATTCTTATTGCGTCTTTGTAGATTCACGTTTAGAATTTGTTTGTTTAGAATCTGTTCTAATGTGATACCACCTCCTTTAGGCTCTATCCTGACTTCTGCATTGGGATATTTGCTCATCATAGAAAAGCTCTGTTCGATAAACATTTCATTATCCCATTTTCCATAAAAGCAGTCATACAGCACTATAAGCGGTAAATTATCTTTTTCTTGTGATATTCCTACGCAAACAATAGCCCTATTATCACTCCCATCTTTTGTACTCTCTGCTGGGTCTATGAATATATAGAGTTTTTGTGTGGGTATATCAAAATCACTAATAATATTATTTTCAAAATACTCTATATCAAAGTAGCCACCACTTGCATTCTCTGGCATTTGCTGATATTGTGCATTAAAAGCATACTCACCCATAGTCTGTCTTATAATATGAAGGTCGTCTAATGTATGTCTATTAGGGAATAAGGCTTCATTCTCTTGTCTCTCATAGGTAAAATTACCTATGTTATAGACATATTTTTTTTCACTGATAGATTCTAAGAGTATTTCTTCCCATTCATCTTTTGCGACTTCTTTTAAATAACCACATAAATCATTTTTATGCAGTCTTTGCATAATCACAATCATACGTCCTTGTATCTTGTCATAAGTGAGTAGTCTTGATAAAAAGCTTTCAGTAAAATACAAAATACTATTCTTTCTACTTGCTTCGCTATATGCCTCACTTGCTTTTAATAAATCATCGGCTATTCCTATATGACAATGCTTCCCTGTGATAGCTCCTCCAACAGTAGTAGCAAATAATCCCCCGCCTTTTTCATTAAACCAATGCTCTGCTTTATCCATAATAAGCTTATGATTAGGGAATAGACTTGAATATGCCCTAGATTTAAAAAAGTTTCGTGTTTCAACACTAATGCTTTTTGAGAGTTCATCACCATAACTTGCATAAATGAATTTAAGATTAGGATAATGTCCTAAGGCATAAGGGATAAATGTCCTAGCTACTAATTCACTTTTACCATAGCTAGGTGGCATAGAAATCATAATATTTTTGAGATTACCTTTTAAAAGCTCACTTAATGCTTCACAAAGATAACCATAATGCCAATTATCTAAAAAAGGGCTACAATAGTAATACTCAAACTTATATTTTAAGAAATCATACAAACTTCTTTTTGCTAATTCTCTTTGTAAAAGAAGTTGGTTTTGTTGTGATAGAGGATTCATATTTTTACTTTACAAGTATTTCCAATGTTCTTGTGTATTCTTTTATAACAAATTTATCTTTAGTGTTTATTGTAGATTCTGTGTTATCGTGTTTGGTTTTGTTTTGTTGCTGGTTTTGTGTCATGTCCTCTTTTGTCATGTTGGCTCTGTCTGTCATGTTGAGGGCTTTTAAGCCCGAAACATCTGTATGTGAAACATCTTGTGAGGTATCTTTATTAGATTCTTCAGTCGTTTTCACTCCTTCAGAATGACTGGAGTCATGGTTAGATTCTATTTTAGATTCTTCAGTCGCTATTGCTCTTTCAGAATGACTTGAGTTTTCGTCATGTTGAGGCATAGCCGAAACATCTTTATTATTAGATTCTTCGGCTAACGCCTCAGAATGACGGGACCTCATGTCTTGGTCTTTTGTGTCATGTTGAGACAAAGTCGAAACATCTCTATGCGAAATATCTTGCGTTGCTGCATTAGTTTCCGTCATGTTGAGTGAATGCGAAACATCTCTATTGTCTTGTGTTTTATCTGTATTTTCAGAATCACTTTTATAATGTGGATTTTCTACTTGCACTTTTGCCTTATAAATAACCTTATATTCCCCCGCTTGTTTATAACTCTTAAGGATATTATCACCATACGCATTGGTATTATCCCCAAAATGCCAAATATCCTCGATTATCTCCACACTAGAGATAATATTAAATGCCACTACCTCATTGACTGATATAATATTTTTTGTTACATAGATTTCTATCATAGTTGTGTCAAAGTCTGTGTTATAATCGGGTATTTTCACTCTAGCCCATTCATCTGTATAATCAGAAATAGGTGCTTCTCCTATAGCTTTCAATGCGTCTACCGTTGTTTTTTGCATTTCTAAAGAGTTTAATAAATCGGGCTTATTGGCATTACTTAAGACGTTTTGATAGCTTACCATACAATTAGCTTTATTGATTTGTGCGTTATCATTGGCACTTTTATGTAAAACTTCTGCTTTTATCTTATCTTGCAAGGCTTGGGCTTGGAGCTGTGCTGTTTGCATTTTACTTGCTTGAATCTTAAAAAAGCTCTCTTTAACTTGATTGCTTAAAATAGCAGTTTCTTTTTTCTTTGCTAAGACTCCTAAAGCTGATTGATTCTGTGCATCACGTGTTTGTATCTCGTTTAAATCTATTGTTAAAGCTGTTTGCACGGCAGTATTAAACACGCCTAAAAAAGTTTTACTCATAAAATCGCTATATGCTAATGCTTTTTGGTCATCAGTAAAAGCATGGTCGGGCATATATTCAGTGAAAGACTGCAAGGCATCTTTATACATCTGCGAATCTTTCATTTTAGATTCTATAAAGTCGAAATTCTCTTGGAATTTCTGTAATGTGAGATTATTGGTTTGTATCATGATTGTAATTATAGTACATGGAAAATACAAAATATATATCGGTTTTATTGCCTAAATTGCGTTATAATGTATAGATTAAGCCCTATATATATTGGAGTTAGATAATGTATGCTGTTACCTTTGTCATTGATACAAACTGTCTCAATGACAACAACATGAATCATAGTAAGGTATATACTGATATACGTAAATTTATGGAATCTCATGGTTTTAAATGGCAACAGGGTAGCGTGTATTTTGGCGATGAGAGTATCAATTCTGTTACTTGTGTAACAACAATCCAATTATTAGCAAAACATATCCCCAGCTTTAGCATTTGCGTAAAAGATGTCAGAATGTTAAAAATTGAGGAAAATAACGACTTAATGCCAGCTATAAAGGCTATTATGTCATAAACTTATCCTCTGCTAGTATCGCTTTCGGATTCTTGTCTCTGTAGATATTTAGCATATATTTCAGGATATGCTTTATCTACTGCTTGTTTTGCTTGTTGTTTGAATAAAGTATCAACATTAGAATCTTTATAATGAAAATCATATATGAGTTTATAATAAGACTCCTCATCGACTACGCCATTCATGCCGCATAAAGTCATGAATATAGCTGCTATATGGTCTTTATCAATCCTTGATATATCTTTACGGTATTGTTCTTGATTATTTAATTTTTGCATAGAGACTTCTTTGTGAATAGTTATATTGGGTATAGACTTAACAAAAAGGTATTTATCTTGTCATGTTACAAGATATGAAATATCTGAAATATTTTTACTTGCATTATTTCTTTTTATATTTTAAGATTCTAAAAATACATAGAATCTTATTCCTTTATTATAAGTTTTGACTCTCTATGAAATGTAGTAGTAATGTGATACATACAAGATTCCATATGCAAGATTCCATATGATTGTATGTATGTGTAAGATTCAAAATATCTCTTTATATATTTTTCATAATATTACATTTTACAGTAATATCTTAAAATTTAGGA
>CASFZH010000051.1 GCA_949299115.1 uncultured Helicobacter sp.
GAGATTCTTGGTGGTGTGTATCCCTTGCAAACCACATTAGAACTCTTGCTTAAGACAATGTGGCATAATCCAAAAGATACTATTTTTACCCAACTTCCATGCATAGATTTATGGATAGCTCAACCATTACCACATCATACATCTTATGATATAGAATCTTGTTTTTCAAATTATTCACACACAAGAGAGGGACAAGATATACAGGGTGTGCTTGATATTTTTGTTACACACGATAGTTTTATTATGCTCTTTTTGTGTGCTTTACTTGATAAAAAACTTGCAGATATGGAATGGATATATATGCTAGAAGGCGCATTTGTGTGGTTTGACACAAAAGACAAAACACTGCATTGTGCGTGGCGTGGCATAGAATATAGCGTAGGATTGGAATATAAATATGAAAACTCTATTTTATAGAATAAAAATATTAAAAAATCCCATATTTTACAGACGCTATATAATGCAACATACTATAATGATGCAATGGGGTGCAGTATTTGGCTACGATAGAAATAAGAGGTTTGCAAGAGGACTATTTTACAAAATTGCAAGAATATGTTTTGAGCGATATAAGCTAATGTTTTTTTATAAATTTTTTATTATCTTACGTTTTTTATGTGGCAAGATAGATATACCTTATATGCAAATTGTTGTGACAACGCGATGCACATTGCAATGTAAGGATTGCCACGACCTTATGCCTTATTTTTCAATCAAGAATCATTATAGTGGTCAGATACATGAGATATTAAAGAATTGTAAGATTTTGCTAGATAATGTTGATAGTATTGTATCTGTACGCATACTTGGTGGCGAACCATTACTCTTTAAGGATATAGTAACGCTTGTTGATTTTTTAGTTAAAGAACCTAAAATTAAAAGTTTTGATATTATTACAAATGGCACAATACAGTTTAGTGACACATTGCTTAGTGTTTTAAAAAACTGCCATAAGGTAAGAGTTATAATTGATGATTACACACATAGTACGCAAAAAGTAAAAGCACAAGATATACAAACTATCACAAATTCTTTACACAAAAATGATATTAGACATTTTGTCTTAGATTGGAATAAGCAAAAATGGTTTGACGCTGGATTAATTTATAAACGCAATCGTACAAAAGAAGAGATAATTAAAAATTTTTTAGCTTGTGGTATGTACTGTGTTTCTCTTATAGGTGGCAAGAATGATGAGCTGGGTAAGATATTTATTTGTCCAAGAGCAAGCTCCATGAGTAAGCTTTATGATGTTGCAAACTTTATAGGGGATTATATAGATATTGCAAGCAAGACATTGCGTGCTGACATTATCTATTTTTACACCAAAAATTATTTTCAAAGCTGTGATTATTGTCAAGATATGAGCCTACCAAAAATCTCTGTGGAAGCTGGAGTGCAAATAGCACATAAAAAAGAGATATATCAATGAAATTTTTTGTTCTTGGGAATATTAATGCGGGGAAAAGCACTTTTGCTAAAAAACTGCAAAGCCTCTTACCACATTATCCTATATTAGCCATTGATACATATCGTAAAACATACAGAATCGAACACAAAGCACAACAAAAATTTATCAGCGATATTGGTAAAATTCATAATGCCATTATTGAAATGGTGGGGTTTGGTGATGTAGCAAAAGCAATTGTACGAAATATTAAAGCTAATGAGTGTGTTATTTTTTATCTTAATGATGATAAACAAACTTGTCTTAACAGGATTCCTGCCAAACAACAAGAATTTAATCGCATTCCCTATAGAGAATCTCCACAAGCAGTTCCAAAAACCATTGCTATGCTTGATAAATATTTTAGTAAGGGAGAACTATACAAAAGATGGGGTAAAGTGGCTTTGAAAATATTCGCTTTCTCCTCTCTGCAAACTGATAAGATGCTTGATATTCTGCCTCTTATGCAGTATCATTATATTTCAGTAATAAGAAAATTTTTCTATACATCACGATATACAACACTTATTGCTTTTGGGAGTCTAGGGAGAGGGACTTTGCATAAAGATTCTGATATAGATTTAATACTGCTTACTAGACAACCACTCTCAATAGTGCAGCAAAAGATTCACAATGCACTTATGTCTTGCATAGAAACAATATATAGCATAGATAACAAGATTATTATAATCATAAGGGATTATGGCTTTAAAGCACAAGAATATCTTGTTGTAGAGATTATGGTTGTCAAAAAACTTAAAGAATGTATGCAATATTATCACGGCTCAAGAATTAGTGATGTAGCAAAGAGTATTGTACTGGGTGGAGAATCTCTCATAAATCGTCTTATAGCAGAGCTTAGGGACTTTACGCCACAAGATTATAGCCTTTCTATGTGTAAAAATAAATTGTACTCTTATCTTATTTTGTTGCGAAAAGCTTATGCCACACAAGATTATTTTGGATTTTCTTTTTATTATAACCTTGTGATAACACAAATAATGCGAATCCTTTGCATTAAGGAAAATTACACACAATATTTATATTGTCCTAAAAATATTAATAATACAACGACCATGATTTTACAAAAATATAATGTATTGTCGCTACTCTATCCTACATATACACAAGATTGTATGCAGAATATAGAGGCATTTTGTGATTATCTTTTAAAGAATAATATTGATACAAGTATATTCGATAAATAGGAGATGTTGATATGGTGTTAGAGAGTGTTTAGGTATTCATAAAGATGTGTGAAGCGAACGCTAAATATTAGAGAAATATTTAAATAGCGAATTGGTATTATTATTTATTATTGATAATGACTATCTTAAAAATCCCATAATTTCGCATATAATAACTCCTTGTAGTCTTTTGAAAATTTAATTGATAGTTTCAAAATCTCGCTTTGCAAAAAGAGATTAGACATAAAGCTATCTATCTGCATAATGTCGAAAAAAAGATAGAATCTTTACAAGCAGAGCATAAGAATCCCACAAAGCTTAATAATAAAAAGATTGAACTACTCTTTGTATTGTCTCATCTCAAGAAAGATTATGAGAAAAATGAGCGAGTAAAAGCAATGCTATGAAATATCCAAAACATCTAAAGTATTAAAGATTCTCATGCGATTTAGGAATCTTAGATTCTAGCAATGTGTATTCAATTCTAATCTTTTAGACTATCTATCTTATAGTCTATTGTAGTCTGCGGCATTACTTTTATTGTAGACTGCAATTTTATGAGTTACAATTTGTCAGAAACTTTGAAAATCTGCCATTGGCTTAATCAAACTTTGAATTTTGTAGAATCTAAAAAGATTAGAGTTTAGGCATCAGATAGAAATAATATTGTATAGAGAAGTGAATAAGGCTGAAGTAGTCCATAAGATTGCAATAGCATGAGTATTGTATGCAAAATTGGATTAGAATCGTTCCTATCCTTTCCTATCCTTTATCATCATAAGGTAAGCAGAAAAGGATAGAAAATATGGCATTCTTCACTATGCAAAAGAGGAAGATTGTGTGTTTGCATCAAGTCTGCTACTTTTACAAAAAGTTTATGTCCCAAACTCCCGCTCCAAACTCCTGCTATGGTAAAATGACGAAATGACTTTTAGTAAAATCTCATGGCACCATGATTCTAAGATTGCACTAGAATTTATAAAAATGAGGTTTACTATTACAGATATTTTCTTATAAAAGCACGAAAGATGACACAAAGCTTGTGCGTCATTAATGTATTATATGGGGATTTACTTAATTAATGCTATCCTTTGCCTTTTGGATAGCATGAGTCAATGCTTTATGAATCTTTGTGCTATCTTTACCACCTGCGGTAGCAAAATCATCTCTGCCTCCACCATTGCCACCAAGTATTTGTGCCACTTCTTTTATCCATTCGCCAGCTTTTAGTGATACATTTTTGACACCAGCAGCTAGGGTGATACGTCCTTTGTTGTCATCTTGTAACAATAAGATTGCAACACTTTTGTAGGTATTTTTTACCTTGTCAATTATATCTTTGATGTTGCCTTCACTGATTTGTGTAACAATCAACATTGTATCATTAATGATTTGAGATTCCAATTTTTTTATATCGATGTGTGTAGCTTGTGAGGCTTTAGATTCTGTAATCTGTGTTTTGAGCTTTTGGATTCCGTGTAGAATATCCTGTGTTTTTAGAGATTCTTTAGCTTGCGATATGGTATGCAATGCAGTTTTACTATATTCATATCCAGCTTTGCCGCACACCGCCTCGATTCGCCTTACCCCACTACTTACTCCACTTTCTTTTATAATATAAAAATTACCAATTTGTCCACTATTTGCTACATGTATGCCGCCACAAAGCTCAATAGAATCTCCAAAGCTAATTACCCGCACATTCTGTCCGTATTTCTCACCAAAAAGTGCCATAGCCCCTTTTTCTTTAGCCTTTTGTATATCCATAGTTTCACAAACCTGTGGATTTGCTGCAAATATTTGCCTATTCACATAATGCTCTATTTCTTCCAATTCTGCTTGACTTAAAGGTTTTGGGTGAGAAAAATCAAAACGCAAACGATGTGGTTCAACAAGGCTACCTGCTTGAGTGATATGAGACCCAAGTATTGTGCGTAACGCCAAATGCAAAAGATGTGTGGCAGAATGATGCTTTGCAATTTCATATCGGCTTTCATCAACAAAAGATTCCACGTTATCACCAACATATAACGTCTCTACGCAATGCACCCGTGAAAGATTTAAACCAAAAAATTTTTGTGTATCTTCTATTGTTGCAACTATGTGATTATCTTTTTTTATTATTCCCTTATCGCCTATCGGACCACCTGATTCTGGATAAAATGGCGTTGCATCCAAATAGATATATCCATTTTGCCCTTTCTGCAATGTTTCTGTAAGTTCAAACGCATCATTCATTAATGCTATAATGTGGGAATGTGCATGTAGCGACTCATATCCAACAAATTTGTTATAACCAAATTTAGATATAAGCGTTTTAAATTCTCCTTCTTTTGACATATCCCCGCTTCCTTTCCAACTTGCCTTAGAACGATTTTTTTGAATATTCATTTGTGTCTCAAAGTTTGCCATATCAATCTGTATGTCTTGAGATTTTAACATATCTTGCGTAAGATCAAGTGGGAATCCATATGTGTCATAGAGTTTAAATGCTACATCGCCACTAAATAACATAGGGGATTTTTTTTGTTGTAAAAGGGCTTGCAATTCTTTTTCAAAAAGCTCCATACCCAATTCTAAAGTTTCAAAAAACCGCTCTTCTTCATTGCGACATTGTTCCATAATAAATTCTTTTCGCTCTAGTAAATAATCATAATGTTGTCCCATACTATCGCATACTGCTTCTACAACCTTATATAAAAAAGATTTGCGTAATCCCAATAAATAGCCATGCCTTACCCCTCTACGTAAAATACGACGCAATACATAGCCTCTCCCTTCTTTATCAAAATTCACTCCCTGTGCCAATAAAAAGGCAACACTTCTTGCATGGTCTGCTATCACACGAAAGCTGGCTTGAATATTCCTCGCCTCCTGTATTTGAGAATCTGAAAAGCCCATTTTATTATCCAACAATACATCATCATGAATATAGGCTTTGTGTGTTAGAGATTCTATTGTTTGCATTAAGGGAGCGAAAAGAGAGGTGTCAAAATTATTGATTTTGTGTTCTAGTACTGCAATAACTCTTTCTAGTCCCATGCCCGTATCAATGCTAGGCTTTGGCAAAGGTGTCCGCTTGCCATCCTTTTGTTCATATTGCATAAAAACAAGATTCCATATTTCTAGAAATCTATCACCCTCACCACCAAAATAATCCTCTTTAGAATGAAAATATTTCGCACCTTGGTCTATGTAGATTTCACTACATGGTCCACATGGTCCTGTATCACCCATTTGCCAAAAATTATCTTTATCACCCATACGTTTGATTCTATCTTTCTCTACATATTCGCACCACAAATCAAATGCTTCATCATCACTTTCGTGGATAGTGATATAAAGTAGAGATTTATCAAAGCCCAATACTTTAGTAACAAACTCCCATGCAAAGCTAATAGCTTCTTTTTTGAAATAATCACCAAAACTAAAATTCCCTAACATTTCAAAAAGGGTATGATGTCTTGCCGTGTAGCCTACATTTTCTAGGTCATTATGTTTGCCGCCAGCACGAATGCAAAGTTGAGAGCTTGTAGCTTTTGGATTATTCGGAGTTGGAATCTTTCCTGTGAATATATCTTTAAACTGTACCATACCTGCATTGGTAAAAAGTAGGCTTGAATCATCTGGCACTAGGGGCATAGAATCGTATACCTTATGTCCTCTATGCTGGAAAAAATCTAAATATAATTGTCTCACATTCATATATCTTCCTCAATAAAAAATCATTATACTACTATCTTAATTGTTTATACAAACACAATCTATAACATTATACAATAAAACTTCAAAATACAAAAATATTGCAAAAAAATGACGCAATGAGATTTTTACATAGGTTTCATAGAATCATGATTATAGAATCTTGGGTATCTAAAATATTCTAAGTTTTTCATTTTCACCCATTATAGAATCTACGATTCTCTGTTATGTTGAGTCATTAGGCGAACATGTCTTTTATAGATTCTGTATGATGAGATTCTAGAATCCTTAGATATTTCGCTATGTTCAATATGACGTATTTATAGAATCTAGAATCTTTGTCATATTGAGGGTAAAACCCGAAATATCTAAAGAATAGATTCTGGAATATAAAAATTATATAGTTTAGAATTTATAGAATTACAAAATTCTAATAAAATTGAAAAAATATGCGATAGTGTGAATAGTATCCAAAATGCTGACAATGCCTAGTGATAATCTAGGAAAGATTCTCGCATATACATAATACTGCATTCCAATCTCTATAATGTATCGTTTTTAAGATATTCTAAAAGACTTGTCGCATAAGAGCCACCTGGTAATTCAAACATTAAAACGGCAACATGTTCTCTTTCTTTGTATTCAATTTCAACATTTGTTGGATATACCCATGCAAATCGCCTTGTGCCAAATGCCAATATTTCATGACAAAAATTATTTTCGATAATAGCTGCATCATTTTTGGATAATAAAACTCGTGATTTTTTGTGTCTGCCTTGCATACAATCTTTCCTATCATTTTGCACACTCGATTTATCTATTCCACAGCCAATACCGCTTAATAATCCTGTAACACTTATTTGCCCATCTTTTAACCGTTTTATATCATTAGCTAATTGTGTAAGAGGTATATCAGAATTATTTTTGTTTAAAGTATGATTTTGAGATTCTCTATCATTAGGATTTATGCTATCACCAAAATAAAAGAATCTACCATGAGGATAGTGCATACACACATCGCCATACAGTGGAATAAATGGTAAATGCGAATCTCGCAATATACTCAATACTGCATTATCTATATTAAGGTTATAAGTATTTTGCAAAGTTAATGCAGCTTCATGAATAGGGAATGAATTAATAAGCGATGTGATTTTTATTCTTTCTTCAAGCCATGCATTGAAATAATAACTTTGCAGACTTGAAACTATTAATCTTTCACAAACATTTTGTTTCGTTGGACTTTTTCTAATATATTGCGCCTGTTTATAATTATCTCCAAAATTCCCAAATCTTTGATAACCAAAAAAGTTTGGAAATCCTCGCTTTTGCACTATCATAAATTCCTCGTGTAGTCGTTTGAAATGCAAAGGGGTAACTTTTTTTAAACGAACAAGAAATCTATTCCCTCTTAGATGTCCGATTCTAATCTTATTATGATGAAGCCATGATTGCAAAATTTTAAATTTTTCATGTTGTTGTAAGGCTTTTTCATATTGCAAAAAAACACGATTTGGAATAGATATGTATTGATAAGTAAGAGCATGTTTATCTTTTAATCCAGCATATCCTATATCTTTTTGCCTTATATGCAGTAAATCTGCAAGAATAGAAAGCAACTCTAATGTGCTCATATCTTTTTTTCTTATTTTTAAAATTCTATGTTCCCCTGTCTCACTAAATGGATATAAGGGGATTTCTTCAACAATAAAATTTCTAGCATTATGTAAAAATACAAATTCAATCGGTGGATGCAGCTTACCAAAAAAAAATCTATTTTTACAATATGTTTGATGTGATTCTCTATCCTGATGTGTGGGTACATTATGACATATCTGACTAAGATTTATAGTATTCACCCTAATCCTTACATAAATTATCAAATTAGCTTTTTGCTATAATTCTTAATGCTTGCATTGGCACATAGCCATAAATACTTTTATTCTTTGCTATATAACGCACAAAGAACCATGAATCTTGTATTTTTAACACCTGCACATTTTCTCCTTGCTTTCCAATCACCATGATTTTAGAAGAAGTATTTGGATTTTTGTAAATTTTAGCATGTTTAGAACCTCTAAAGACATATTGATTAGAAGTTATAGACTTATTAACAACAGTATATGATTTCGTCGTAGTATTGGGATTATATGGCATTGCAGAGTTTGGGTTTTTAAGAATCTGTTGTGATTCAATGGTATGTGTACCAATAAAGCGGTATGGAGTATATGTAATGGAATCTATTTTTTTTGGTTGTTTCATAACACTTGCTGCTTTGGTATGTGGCTTTTGCAAGGGATATTCTTCATTAGACCTTTCATTATAGAATTCAATATTAGTATCAGCATGCGTAATGTGGTTTATATTCTTTGTAAGAGTATCTATGATAAAATCTGTATTTGCACTCTCTTTAATTTTTTGTATTTCTTCACGCATACGACTTTGTTCTAGCATATCATTATCGTGTAATAAGGCATTTTCAGTAATAGTAATAGCATAATTCTGGCGATATACATTAAAAGAATCAAATGCTACAAAATAAAATACTACACCTAATGCCATGATACCCAATGGTAATGCATAAAATCTGTAATACTTATATTTCATTGTTTATTCCAAAACGACTTGTTTTGCTCCTGATGCTATATATCCAATACTATATGCTTGTGTGTCTTGTATGACAGATTCTGCATACTCTTTTGCGACAACCACAACCATTCCAACACCCATATTAAATACTCTAAATGCCTCTTGTTCCTCAACATACGGTAAAAAAAAGTCAAATATTTTTGGAATCTTGAGACTATTTTTATCGATATATGCCATTACATTTTCTGGTAAAATACGAATAAGATTTTCTTTGAGACCACCACCTGTAATATGTGCTAATCCTTTGATTCTATCTTTACACTTTAAAAAATGTGGAACATAAATTTGTGTGGGTTCTAAAATCCAATCAAGCAATGTTCTATCTTGAAAATGTTGTAAAACATTAATATTTTGTGTCTCAATGATGCCTCTTATTAGTGAAAAACCATTACTGTGAAATCCACTGCTAGGAATACCCAAAATCACATCTCCAGAAGATATAGTATGACGTCTTGCTACATCTTCTTTCTCTGCGATTCCAACGGCAAACCCAGCTATATCGCAATCATCTTTTTTATAAATGCTTGGCATTTCAGCTGTTTCGCCACCAATTAAAGCACATTGTGCTATTTTACAGCCTTGCACAATGCCATTGATGATTTGCAATGCTTCAGATTGCATAAGTTTGTGTGTAGCATAATAATCAAGAAAAAAAAGAGGGGTTGCAAAATCACAAATCAAATCATTCACACACATTGCAACTAAATCAATGCCAATATTTTCCAATCGATTGTGGGTAATGGCTAAACTAAGTTTTGAGCCTACACCATCTGTTGTAGCACAAAGAATAGGATTTTTAAATCCTTTTGGAATCTCAAAGCATCCAGAAAATCCTCCTAACCCACCTAGTACAAATGGGCTAAAAGTCTTCTGTGCAAGTGGTTTTAAGGCTTTAACAAAGTCGTTGCCGCAATCAATATCTACACCAAAATCTTTATATCGCAGAACTCCCATAACTTCCTCGATAATCCTCGATAATCTTAGTAAATTGGAATTGTAACGAAAATTACCATAAAATAAACTTTAATTGACAAAAACTTTTTTATATTTATTCCAGAATGTATATGAAATGTTGTGCTACTTTAAATCGTAGTAAATCGCATAATAATAAATCCTATCTAATAACTGAAATATTCATATCATAAATTTTTAGCAATGTATATAATTTTTTGTTTTTCAATTATTTTGTTATAATCATTATCCTTATGTCATAATATAAAATATCTTAATTATAAGCCTACGAATATATTTTCATATTTCACAATTATTACATTGTATTCATGTATTGTAAACTATTTGAGATACCTTACGATACACAAATAGTAATATTCAAATATTCTATTATCATTATTGCAAGATTTTGATTCAAAAATTTATACTATACAATTTCTAAAATGGTTTTAAGATTCTCTACCACATAGCATATTTCATCATGTGTTATAATATAAGGTGGCATGAAATAAATCGTATTGCCCAAAGGTCTCAATAATAGCCCACTTTTCAATCCTTCCATAAATACAAAAAGTCCAGCTCTTTCTCGATCTGTAATGACATCAAAGGCAAAAATCATACCACAATATCGCATATTTGCTACTTTAGGATTTGCTGTAAGACTTTTGAATTGCGTAGCAATAAAAGATGATAAAGCGATGTTTTGCTCTATAACATTATTTGTTTCAAAAATATCTAACACTGCATTAGCAGCTGCACAAGCAAGAGTATTCCCCGTGTAACTATGTGAATGTAAAAAAGCTTTTTGTATATCTTTATAGGGAGCGTAGAAGGTATTATAAATTGCATCAGTTGTGATAACGACGGATAAGGGTAAATAACCACCTGTAATCCCTTTAGAGAGACATAAATAATCTGGACAAACTTCGCATTGCTCTAAAGCAAACATGCTGCCACTACGTCCAAATCCTACTGCTATTTCATCAAAAATGATTTGAATCTCATATTCTCTACACAATTCTACTGCTTTTTTAATGTAGTCCTTACCATACATATTCATATTACCAGCACACTGAATAAGTGGCTCTAAGATAAAAGCACAGATTTGTTTTCCGTATTGTTTTAAAATCTGTTTTAATGATTCTATCTCATTACTGTATTCATAGGGATTATGTGGAACTGGTGTGTGCAGACATTGTAACAACAATGGACTATATGTTTGTTTATACAAACTCACATCACCTACACTCAATGCTCCTAAAGTCTCGCCATGATAGGCATTATTGAGAGCAAGAAAGTATTTGCGTTCCTGTCCCCTATTGCGAAATGAATGAAAACTCATTTTTAATGCTACCTCAATGCAAGAAGAGCCATTATCAGCATAAAAACATTTCGTGAGCATTGGTGGCAAAAGTGAACAAAGACGTTGAGATAATGTAATAATTGGTTCATGTGTAAAACCTGCTAAAATAACGTGTTCAAGATTATCCAATTGCTTTTTTACAGCATAACTAATAGTTTCATTGCAATGCCCAAATAAATTAACCCACCAGCTACTTACGCAATCCATATAACTCCTATCATCAAAATCATAGAGATACATTCCTTTTGCTCTTTTTATAGGAATAAGTGGGATATTTTCATGATCACTCATTTGTGTGCAAGGATGCCAAATATGTGCTAAGTCAAGTTGTTGTAGAATCTGTGTTTGCAATGTGCCTCCTTTTCAATACTCCATAATTCTATCATAGTAATTCTATAGTATTATGAAAGCCTACATAAAATATACTTGATTTTTTGTTATTTTTCAAAACGATACATATGGCAAGATTATAACTCATTAATTAAAGTGTAGATATGTTAAGTATAAAGTATGGTTTTATAGCCTAAATAGCTACAAAGGAATTTTTTACGTTTTTTATAATTGATAATTTTTAAGTTGAAGTATGATACTATAAAGGTTATTCGTAGAATAGCACAGAATCTTAGTGCTGTTTGCACCATAGTAAACTCAAGTGGAGTAAAAGATTCTGAATACAAACATAATATATTCAGAATCTTAGAATGATAATGTATCGATAGTCAATATTGAGATACAATAGTCCCATAAAATACTATAAAGCTAATTCGAATTTATATTCTTTAACTATATCGATATTATAACAAAGATAGTACATGAAACATAAAATATAAATTATTATATTTTATGGCATTTATGTATAAAAATATTAAAAAAAATGAAATATTATAATCTTAATATTATGGATATTTATAGAAAAGACTTGATATAAAAGATTAATATCAAATGCTTTAATAAAACAAAAATGCTATAAGATTTATGGGCTAAAAATCTACAATATTTATCCTCTTAATACAAAAATTTCAATACGACAATCATCTTGAACCATTGCTTTAATAGATTCAGAATGGGCTATGAAATGTTAAAATCTTAGGTTTGAGAGAATCGCAATTATCGATTATAAATAGTATAGATTATTACGATTACGAATCCATATAATATTCTTTGATAAGTTAATGTGTGATTTCTTAATGGTGTAATGTATTTAAAATATTAGGTGTTTGCCCAAGACATTAATATATCTCGTAACTTTTTTGGGCGAAAATTCAATTTTTCGGTTGATGCATTATAGCAATAATCTTGCACTGGATTTTTTGAGTGTATATGTCCATGTATATTAACTTCACATTTTGCTAAAAAATAAGCATAATCGATAATATCTCGTGCTTTATAATATTTCTCACTTCCCCTACGCTCACCAACAGGAAAATGACTAAACATAATGCGAACATTACCTACATCAGCTATTAAACCCGTTGCATAGGGATTTTTTAATTCATCACCCCATTTTCTTTTCATGATTTTTTTCAATTCATCTTTTTCTGGAATCTTGAATTTGATTTTGCTAATTATATTCCAATTCTTAAGATTCTCACATTTGCCAACATCATTATTACCAATAATAAGAATTTTATTGCCATGCAACTTTGGCAATATATCATCACCATCAGCAAAAAATAAATCTCCCAAATGTAAAACATAATCTTGGGGCTGCACAACTTCATTCCACCAACTCACACTCAAATCATCGAAATTTTTAAAATGTGTATTATTAAGAGCGACAACTCTACTAGGCTCTTTTTTCAAAACTAACTTATGTCCAAAATGTGTATCTGAAATGATAAAAGTATCTGGTGTAATCTTCACACAAAAGCCTTTCACAAAAAATCATGATTTAGTTATTAGCATGTAATAGTATCATAATTTGTTAAAATATACTTAATCAATACTTAACTTAACCTTAAGATTATATCGCATTCTTTCGGTATTATTAATTGCTTAAATATCACAGTATCTTTCTTGCAAATAGTGTATGAACAAGGATATAAAATTGATAAAACTATGTTAAAATCCTCGCAAAACCCAAACTCTATAGAAGGATTAGTATGCAAAATGAGCAAAATGAGAGAATCAAACCACGATACCCTACTAAAAAAATTTATGTTGGCAAGGTGGCTATTGGTGGAGATGCACCAATAAGTGTCCAAAGCATGACATTTAGTAAAACACATGATATAGAGACCACAAAAGCACAGCTTGATAGATTACAGCTCGTGGGGGCAGATATAGTGCGTTTAGCAGTGCTTACACAAGATGATGCGTATGCGTTAAAGACGTTAAAAACACTCACAACATTACCATTGATTGCAGATATTCATTTTAAATATAAACTTGCATTGATTGCAGCACAGTATGTTGACTGCATTCGCATAAATCCGGGCAATATTGGTTCTAAAGAAAAAATTAAAGAAGTCGTGAAAGCGTGCAGTGAACGTAATATTCCAATTCGAATTGGCGTTAATGGTGGTAGTTTGGAAAAAGAATTTGCCATAAAATATGGTGAGACTTCGCAAGGAATGGTAGAATCTGCTTTGTATAATATCAAACTTTTAGAAGACTTTGGTTTTACTAATATAAAAATTTCATTAAAAGCCAGTGATGTTCTACGTACAGTGCAGGCTTATGAGAATTTGCGTCCATTAATACCATATCCGTTTCATTTGGGTGTTACGGAGGCTGGGACATTATACCATTCTATGATTAAGAGTTCTATGGCAATTGGGAATCTCCTTATGCAAGGCATTGGAGACACGTTGCGATGTTCAATCACGGGGGAATTAGAAGAGGAAATTAAGCTTGGAAAAGCTATTTTACGTTATAGCGGCAGACAAAAGGAAGGCATCACTATCATATCATGTCCAACATGCGGACGTATCGAAGCTGATTTGGTAACTGCTATAAAAAAAATAGAAAAGGAGCTAACGCATATAAAAATGCCATTGCAAGTGAGCGTTATGGGCTGTGCAGTTAATGCTTTAGGTGAAGCAAAACATGCTGATATTGCCATAGCTTTTGGCAATAAAATGGGACATATTATAAAAGGTGGAAAGGTACTTGCAAAGTACAAAGAATCTGAAATTGTAGAAAAATTTGTGTATGAAGTTGAAAAACTTGTGAAAGAAAAAGAGGCGGAATTATAAAGTTCTAATTTATAGGATTAATCAAATCAATCAAGTGGTATTTCATGCTCATTTTTACTATTTAAATGCCATTATTTAGGTGTAGTTTGCATACCTACTCCCCTAAAGTTTCTGTATGAGAATCTAAAGATTGAGATTTTGTTATTTTAGATTCTCATACTTGCGTAGCATTGCCTAGCATCAACTATCTACATATAGCTGTCCCTAGTAATCTCGCTGAAGTCTTAAGAAGTTTTTACTTCATTATCTTGGAATCTTCTTGTGTATAGGATGTTGATTTCTATCGTACATTATGCCTCTTTAAAGATTAGAGTGCGAATCTTACCTGTAAGATTCTGAATAAAGGTATAAGTGATTGAGAGTTATTTTAAGTTAAGAGGAGAATAATAGATGTATAGAGAGAATCTTGAATTAATAGAATCTATAATGTCAATTTTTGATTCTGCAAATATATGATTACTCTTGTAAAGATTGTATATTGTAGTGTAACAATACATAAAAGGAGATAAGTTTTAAAAAGTTATTTCCTTACTAAATAAATTTTTGGCTAAATGAATCTTAAAATTTAAGGCTCATTCTTGGTCTATGTGAAATTATCTTTTGACAAAGATTTTATGTAAAAAGTAGAGATAATTTTTATTTTTGCACTGTCCTTGAAAATCATACTCTCAATTTCCTCATTAATCAAATTATACAATCTATACACTAATTTGTCGATTTTGGATTCTAACTCTCTGATGTCGCCACTAGAATCTTGGGCTTTAGATTCTAGGATCTCAAATAACAACATTATCCAAGATTCTAAAGATTCTGTATTGCATGAAACTTAGGTTTTATCATATTGAGCATAGTAAAATATCTAAAGAATAGATTCTAGAATCAAAAATGACATACAAAAGAGATAACCAATATGATACACAGATGATTATAATCCCTATGGATATGAAAAGTATAGCAGTGAAGAATACAATCAATTACTATACAGACTATACATTGTAACTAGAAAGAGATGCCACACAATGAGAATCTATCCTATATAACTTTATAAAAAATCATTACAAGATTCTAAAAGAAAAACTAAAGAACACAAAAAGAATCTCTAATCAGTACATAATATAATATAGAGAATTGCAAAACTTACAACACCTGTTACCATTATAAGATTAGATTATTACATCGCTAAAGATTATAAAAAGACTAAAGCACAAAGCTAGTGTATTGTGGAAACTAAGATAGTTGTGGCTCTCGCTATTTCTCCTATTGTTTCTTGAGACCAGCATATTATGCTATTAATGAGCGTAAAAAAAGAAGCAGTAAAAAGCTAAATAGTAAAAATCTTCATATTTTAGGAAATGCAAAACGAAAATATCAAAAAGCTCATAGCAATATCGCAACATAATTGTTATGAGAATCTTAGCGTAAAATCCCATTGCACAAATTCCAATTATCTGTCTATTGAATGTTATTAAATAGAGTGAATCTTGCACTATACGCTGAATCGTATGCCATATAATTTCTAACACCTTAAAAATTTTTTAGAAAATCACCGTAATACCTAGTATACAGCATTATTTTATGTAAGATGACCGTTGTGAAAGAAGAAATATTTTACAGCATATTGTTTTTATGCTTATGTTAATGCAATCATTTTTTTCTAAGTGTATTGAGTATATTTTTAAAAATATAAAAGATTCTATACGCTGATGGCATGTAATAGGCAATTTTTGTTGGAATCTTAAAATGATTCTTAGGCAAAATAGTATAGAGTCTTGTAAAAAGCTTTATAGCAGCCTTTGGGTCTTTTTTCTCAATAGCAATGGTATAGAGAGCCTTAACTCTATGAGGTGTGCAGTATAAACATGCTGCAAAAACAAGATGTTGTTTTTCTTGATTCTGCAATGTATCTTTAAAATCATAAAGAGTATTTGCCATAATAAGCCATGAATGACTTATATCATATTCTTTGGCAAGAATCTTATTCTTAAAACTTTGATAAATATCAGACTTAAATTTTGGATATGTGTGTACTTGTGGATTAAAATTTTCAGTTGAACCTATCCTATGACGATAACCATATAGGGATTGTGTCATGAGTACTATGCGATTCACAATAGCAAATAGCATAAAGGCAAAGGCTTGGTCTTCTGCATAGACAGAATCCATAAAACGCAAACGCCTTGAGTTAATAACTTGTAATGATATAAGCCCTCCCCATGCAAAGCCATTGGTTGTTTGTAGTTTGAGATGAAATATTGTAGAGTAGTCAACAAATATATAGTTGCTATCACTAATAATATGCTTGTCTCTAAATTGGATATTTTCTCCGATTTTTTTGCCGTTTTCATCTATGGAATAGAAATCATGCCATACTAAATCGATATCTTTCTCTCGCTCCACAATTTGCATACAAGATTCTATACAATGTAGTGCAAGTAAATCGTCAGAATCTAAAAAATAGACATACTCACAAGGCTGAAAATCTGTTGTGTGAGTATAAATGATAATATCTTGATTCTTGTGGAGTTTAACACTTTCATGTTCTTGTTGTGCTAAATCAAAGCAACCGCGATATGTATAGATTCCTTGGGTAATATAATAACCATCATCTTTTCGATATTTCCCAATTTGCAGCTCATTATTGCAATAATCAATGCCCACATTTCTAGCACTTGATTGTCCGCCATTTGGCTTTTGTATCAACACAATGCGATTATCTCGCAGAAAATATGATTTAGCAATCTCAAAGCTTTCATCAGTACTACCATCATCTATACAGACAATGGCTATATTGCTATATGTTTGGTTAATAACAGATTGCAAACATTCATCTAAAAATTTTGCAACATTATAAATAGGAATGATGATTCCAACACGTTTTTGCATACAATCCTTTCAAAAAATAGTAAGATAGCAATAATACAAAGTATACCTATAGATTCTTTATATTTTTATAAAACTATTAGATTCTGTATCCTTATAAAAAGGCTTACAATACTATATCCTATATCAAATGAAAATTTATGGTTTGACTAAAGATTCTAAAAAATATCAAAACTCTCGTGAAAATATCAAAACTCTCGTGGACAATGTGTAGCAGAATAAAGATTATAGCACATTCTCTTGTGCTATAACATGTGTTTGCAAATTACAAAATAATTTATAACGTATTAAAAATAGACACGTAGCCCAGCCATACCAACAAATCTATCCTCTAATAGAGTGTAAAAATAATGTTCATAACGTCCAAATAATGCTAGATTGCGGACAAGATTAATAGATAAGGTAGCATATATTTGATTGGCATTTACACGCCCATAGATTCTATTTTGATATTCTATTGCGAGTTTTAAGCGATTATTATCAGTTAAATTTATACCAAATACATTAGCTAATGCTACATTAGCTCCATTTTGCACAAAAAATAAAGGTTCTAAAAGATAGTAGATAAAACCATATGATTTAAGCCCATAGCTTAATCCACCACCCAATGACATATAATAAGCTGGGGAATCTATTAAAAAACTACGGTCAAATCCCATATTAAAACGAAAAGAAATCGGGTGAAAAATCTGATTAAACAAGCCATAAGATTCTATAGATAAAAATTTTATTTCATGAATTTGAATCTTTTTATAGGAATCTTGCATAAAATCAAGATAGAGACTTCCCTTTAAAAACTCGATTTGCGACCCTTTTAGATAGCCTACATCATTATCAGTTATATCATGATATGTTAGACGAAATTCTATGCCAAAGAATGCTTGATTATTTTTAAAGAGACTAAATGTCGATATACGCCCACCTTGATTACCTTGTAAAATGGGCTTTGGTGTGAATATCCGTATTTCTGGACTCTTACCTAAAGTAGAGCGATTGAGGGCTATATTATGTGCTATGGCAGTATACTGCTGCCAAGTAAGCTTACGATGAATGTAATTATACTCGGCTAATTCGTTGCTAGCTTCAAGGATAAACTGTTTGTCTTGTAGGGGTATATTTTGTGTCCTAATAGTATTTGGAGATAGCTTACCTAAAGCTATTTTTTTTACTTTATTAATAGCAGATAGAGAGAGATTATCATTATAGGCATTGATAATAGTTCGTTTACTTGGACGATAAGTCTGTGTGGTTATAAGATTTTCTTTTTGCATAGCAAATAATGTTTCTGGAGGATTGACTTGATAGATAAAATATTGTCTTAAATTGACACTTGGTCGTGCTGCTTCAATGAGCCAAAGAATATTATAAGAGCAGTTTTGAGTAAAGAATAAATAAGGCAATTCTAAATTTCGTACTTCCCATAAATGAGCAAACATTCTTTTTACTTCTTCTTCGTTAAGATTCAAACCAATCTCCCATATATCTCTACTTTCCGTATCACGATATTCTTTAAGTTTATCATAATATGGCAGGATACTATATATCCCCTTATATCCACCAAAAAGCCCCTTAATAGCAAAGCTAAAAAGGTTTTCTCGCGTACCGTCAGCATTTGCTGCATAGTTAATAGCAAATGATAAAAGCTTGCTTTTATAGTTGGATTGCAGTAGAATAAAAGTATGTCCAAACATTGAAGCAGGAGAATTAATATGGGCTGCTGGAAAAACTATGGTAGCGGATTTTGGATTAACATATTCTAACATAGCCTTATATTCATCGCATGATATGTTTGGTAAATTTTTAAAATGTAAAAATGTGTTCAAAAAAGCAAATCTTGCCGGAAATCTGCAAATAGCATGATAATCTTGCGGCAATAAAGAGCTTTTTGGTAGCTTGGAATTATGATTGTCTTGTTTTTGTACTTTTTGGATTCTCTCTTGTAATTGTTTGGGTATTACAACTTCGCTTATAGGCTGATAAAAGGCTGTAATGGTTGCTATCATTTCATCTTTGGTTGATATTCTGCCATTTTTTGCATAAAAAAAGTTGGAATCTGTGATTTCGCTTTTTTTACCATTAGAGTGCATAAGAATTAGCCATTCTCTTTTTTTATATAATTCTAATTCTAAGGCTTTTTGTATATAAAGTTGTAAATCAGAATCACTCTGTTTAAGAGAATTGCTTACTCTATTCTTTCTTTGCATTGTACTATCTGTCATCATAGTATCATATCCCATATTATTTTTATTAAGTAAGACAATGGAATAAGGCATTGTAGAATCTAATATTTTTTGAGATATGAATGAATGGGTTGATACAATAGCTTTCTGTGCAATATTTCTTTGTGTATGATATGAGGTAAAATCTTTAAAATTTATCTTTTGTAGATTAGAATGTTGTGTAATATGTGATATATCTGCCCATATTCTAAGAGGGAAAATTATAAAAATAAAACCACAAAAGCAACTATACAATAAAGTTGTACATGGCATAAATTAGAGTGTGGCAATAGTGTCTAAAATATCACTCATGCTGACATTTTTATTCGCATAAATTGTTTGGTAATTTTTTTGTAATTTTTGTTTGAATGCTTCTTTGTCTTCAACTTCTAAAAGTTCAGCTAATGTATCAAGATTTTCACCCTTACCTTGTGCTATTTCTTTTGAGAGAGAATCCATATTCGCTGCTACAAATTCTTGCACCCTTTCATCATATACAACATTTGCTCTTGAACAACCAAGTGTCCCGCTACTTATACCAAATGTCTGTAATCCAAATGTATTATTTGTAGTCCAATTAAAAACATACATAATAGCATTGTTAGGATTTTTAATGACCATATCACCAAGACCACAACCAGTTTGTGGGTTCGCCATAACAAAACCACTCATTGCTCCTATTAGCATGACTTGAAAACCCAATTTTTTCATTTTTATCCCTTTAGTTTTAAGTTGATTGCACTGCATTGTATCGCATAAAAGTAAATAATATCAAATATTGATTATCAAATGTAATTTTATTATTATTATGTTATTTTTACTTGTACGCATGTCGAACAAACATTAGGCATATAAGTTTTGATTATTGAAGTTGCATGTTAGCAGTGATTATTATAGAAACAAACACATGAAAACACGACTTTGCAGAACTATAACTGTCATTATCACATCTTAGTATATTTCGTATGATTGTTACGCATTATAAAAACATACAATACAATATGACTTTTGCGTATTTATTGCATAAAGATTACTAATTAAGGAATCTGATGATACTTATCTTAAGTATCTATAGAATCACATAACTATAATTCATTATAGCATTTTATAATCTAATTTTACACTAATATCGTATCATGAATTTCTAATCTTAAACAATGTCATCATCGGTAATTTGCTTTTTATATCTTGCTTCTTGATATTCTTTCTGATTCCATTCGTTAATAATGCGACCTTCTGACATTTGTAATACACGTTCTGCAAGTTCTATGGTGCTTGGACGATGAGCAATGATAATAAGAATCTTGTCTTTACGTAATTCATTCAATGTTATTTTTAAAGATTCTTCAGTTTGTTCATCTAAAGCACTTGTTGCTTCATCAAGGATTAAAATATCTGGATTTTTATAAATAGCCCTAGCAATAGCTATCCTCTGGCGCTGTCCGCCACTAAGGTTTGTGCCGAATTCATCAAGCATCGTATGTATGCCTTTTTCCATATTTTGGACAAATTCATAAGCTTGTGCTTTTTGTAATGCCTGTATAACTTTCTCTTCATCCATGGCTAAACCATAAGCTATATTATTAGCAATGGTATCATGAAAAATAAAAATCCGTTGTGTAACAATTGCAATGTTTTCTCGTAAGCTTTCTTGCGTTAATGATTTCAAATCATGGTTATTAATAAAAATATTTCCCTCTGTTGGTTCATATAAACGCAAAATAAGATTCATAAGAGAGCTTTTACCGCTACCACTTTTACCCACAATAGCAGTTACACTATTACGTTGAAAACTTGTTGAAAGCTTGTTGATAGCAATCAAATCATCGTACTGTAATGTAACATTACGCACTTCAATAGATTGTATAGGTGACTGAAGTTTTTGTGTTCCATCTTGAATAGTCGAAACTCTATCAATAATATCAGATAACCTCTCATTTGCTACTAATGCCGGTTGCACACCCGCAAAGCTTCCATTAAAAGCCTTAATGGGCTTATAAAGCAAGAATAAAGCAGCTATGAGTGAAAAAAATTCTCCTGATGTCATATTATCATGTAATACTTCTAACCCACCTATAATAACTATAATAGCTATACCAATAGCACCAAAAAGCTCCATAAAAGGTGAAGTAAGAAGGCTTATTCTCGCTGATTTCCTGCTTAAATGGAACATTTTATCGCTATCTTGCTTAAATTGTTCATATTCTATTCTCTCCCCATTGCTCGCCTTAATGATTTCAATATTATTGAGTATTTCCATAGTTTTTGAAGACATATTAACGTTTGTTGCAAAATTTTTATTTGCAAGAGAACGTAATTTTTTTGCGATAATACGAATAGGGATAAGCGATAATGGCATAATTGCAAAAGCAATAAATGCCAAAAAAGAGCCATTATATACAATGACTGAGGCGTAGGCAATAATAGTTAAACAATTGCTTGTGAATTGAATGAGATATTTTGTTGCAAAATCTGAAACAATGCTAATGTCATTCATTCTTGCGATAAGCTCACCACCTCTTTTTTTATTAAAAAAGTCTAGCTCAAATGTTAACACATGCTCAAGTATTTTTTGTCTTACTAATCTTTCTGTATTAGTGTGTACATATGATAAATAATATCCTTGCATATAACTTCCAAGCCCTTTGATAAAAAATATTGCAATTACAGCCAAGGGTACTAAGTATAACATAGCTTCATTTTTTGCACTAAATACATTATCAATGAGTGGTTTAATCACATAAGCACTACCACCAGAGCCAATAGCAGCCAGTATCATACCGATTACTATCATAAAATAATGCCATTTATGCATTGTAATATAAGGACCAAAACGCTTATAAAGTAATGTTACGTCACGTTTTAAGTTAAGCTTTTCTGTATCATTCATAATAATCCTTTTCTAAAATAAAAGTCAATGCTATTTCTTGATTAAGATTCTAGCATATAAAAAACTAACTACGTGTTATACAAAAGTATGCTGTATTTGTCATAACATTTTGTTATTAGTATATTGAAAGATTGAGGAATACGAATTGAGAAAGTCTATTAGATTCTGTAACAAAATGATTATAAAACTATTTGGATACATCAATGACTTGAAAGAACAAAAATTATTTTTTCTTAAAAATATTTAATTTTGATATTTTTTTAGATTCTATTTCATGGAATCTTATTGGTGTTTAAACAATCATAGAAAATAGTGTAAATATGATATTCTGGGATAAGATTCAAAGGCAGACTACAATATTCATATAAAAGCTTAGAAATAGAAATTTATGCCATACTCCACTACTCAATCCCTCTAAAATTTCTGTGAAAGTAATACAAAATATAATAATAAAAGCGAAATAGGCACAATTATAATCAAGAGGACTCATCAACAAACAAGCTAATCATAATAAGATTTCAAAAATAAGAATCTTCTCAAAGTTTGATTGTTATTTGTATTTAATGGCTAACTTCACAAATTGTATCGCAATTTAGAGCTTACAATGAGTATTTATTCAATGCAAATAATGACAAAGACTATTGTGTATTTTGCTATTTATAACAAGAGTTATTTTTAGATTACATAAATCAATAACGTATAACTATAATGCAAGAGCTAATATAGTGGCTATAAAAAGATAAATCCATTTAGCCCTATTTCTTTGGGTAGCACTCTGACATAAAGACAAATAGCAGTTTACACATTGATAGAGAATCTTGCTAATCAGCACTACAAAGATAATTCTATATTTAGTGGAAAGTAATATTAACTAGAGTTATTAATCTTTTTATATTATAATGCAATAAGAGTTTTTCTTATCATAAGTCATTTATAAGAATATCTTACGATTCTATATCAAAAGTTCTCGTAAAGATT
>CASFZH010000052.1 GCA_949299115.1 uncultured Helicobacter sp.
AGGGATTGCGATGATTGGCGGAAAATACAAGATAATGATTTTACATCATTTAATGCAAGGGGCATTGCGATACAACCAAATCGCTAAAGCTCTGCCAAAAGCCACGCCAAAAATGCTCTCTCAACAGCTAAAAGAGCTAGAATCTGATGGTATTATCAAACGCACACTCTATCCTGTCGTGCCACCAAAGACGGAATACAATCTCACTCCTTTAGGAGAGGCTCTAAAACCTGTGATAGAATCTCTGTGTGCTTGGTCGCAGGGGTATTATGAGGCTTGTGGTGTTGAAGATATACACAAAGACAAAAGCTCTTAATCGCACTTACAATTTTTGTTTTCATAGAATTTAGCCTATATTTTTTCTTTCTCTCTTGACAAACACTAGGTGTTAGGTTTTAGAATCTTCTTTAGAATCTTCAGTAATCAAGATTCACCACAATCTATCTGTAAGGAGGTGTGATGAGTGATACAAAGACTACTGAAAATCTATCCTATCAAAGGCAAGATTTTAAAAATTTAGAATATATTTCGCAATCAAGGATTAATTTGTGCCTGTAATACGCTTTATTTTAGGTAGCATTCTAGGCATTATCTAGCTCATATTTCTTTGTGTTATTGCAATATTACTAATCATTAAAGTTATTAATAGAATCAAGCATAAAATAGAATCTGTGAGATTCCAGAGAATCTTTGCTTTTTTCTTAAAGTCTAGTGTTCTTTCTTTTTTGTCTTGTTCATTATTGGTGGTTGCTCGACTATGTTTGCTGACCCAAAATTTTATTATTGTTTTGCTCATCAAATGATGGCAATAATCATTATTGTGAATACACAAAATATGGAATATTTATTGACGGCAATGAAAGAAGTGGTGTGCGAATGCACTTTAAAGAAACAAGATAATAAGGATTTAGAAAATGAACTTATAAACAGCATATTAAGAAATTAAGAGATTACGCAGAGTTGACACAATCTTCCTACTTCTATTTTGACTTACTAAAAGATTCTAGTGGTATCCCTAGAAAGATTTATGAATTAGATTCTAATGGCAATAAAATAAAAGACGAAAGTTACCCTAGAGGCTATAAAGAAATAGAAATAACTTTAGAGCATATAGTCAATAAAAAATATCAAGGATAAGAAGTATTAGTGAATATTGAAAAAGATGATGATATTTTTACAAAAATGAAAAATAGTGCTAGGGAATCTTTTAACTCTGATAAGCTTAATGGAGAGTTTGGAGAGATTCAAGCTAGGAAGTTTGCCAAGAGATACCTAAATTATAAAAACGATTTGTTGTAAGGAGCTATTTGTGAGAGAATGGATATATGATTTTTTCTATTTTGTATTTGTATTTGCTATTTTATCTTGTATTATTCAGATTTTGTATCCTTATGTAATACACAAAAGCAAGAGCAAATCTTTATATTATTCTTTTGAAATTATTGCCTTGTTAGTTATGGTAATATTTTTGTTTGGTTTTTTTATGTTTATGCAAATAGACGATGACCCTCCTAAAAAAAATTATTTTATTAGATTGCTTTTTCCACCTGATCCTCGTTTGATATTGTGGGTCATACTTACTTATTGGTTTTATAAACCATTGCAAAGATTTTGCAATGGTTTAACATTTGGCAAAAATATACCCATTTACCAAAAAAGTAAGATTCAAAAGCTTTTTGAATGGTTTTTTGCTGGTGTGATTGCGATATTATGCATATCATTACTAGCTGTCTTATTTGCAACAATTTGGAGATACTGAGATGACAAATGAAGGAATGATAAATAAATTTAAAGATATGGCAGAGTGTGCGGACGCGAGTTAAGCGATGTTAAATTATGTATTTGAGAATGCACAATGAATGTAATCAAAAAATATTTTACACTCAAGAAAGTTTTTATATTTTTTGTGGTGATATTTATGGTATTGTTTTGTGCTGCTGATTTTTCAATGGCTTTTATGGATTGGCAGTATTATAAGGCAAAATCTATAAATAATAAGTGTAGTGGAACTTATATTTATGATAAGGATTTATATGAAGAAATAAAAGGAGATGGCGATAAAATAGCAATTTTATCTAATGGCTTTCCTCTTAAATTAGAGACTCTTGAAATGAATACACAATATAGTAGAATTTGGATTCTAGGAAGGAATTATTTTTATATAGATGAGAGTGGCAATAAGCATATTGTTTATCAAATAAGAAAATATATACAGAGGTATTTTGGAATTTATCTTAGTGGTGATGAGGGAGGAGGATTGAGGCTTAATACTCGAGATTTTCATTGGTTTCAAAGTAAAAACCATACTTTTTATATAGAAGAGTATAATAATACTATTAAAGGAATTTGCGAATGAACAATACAAATAAAGAAATGATAAATAAATTTAAAGATTATGCCGAGTGTGCGGACGCAGCGTATGCGAAGTTAGATTTTGTCGATGGGTTTATAGATGTTGGCAAGTGGTATGAAAAGGAAATAGAATATGGAGATAAGCAAAAGTTAGGAGACAAACTCAAAGAAACAGAATCCAACTCAACTTATGCCCGCTGTATCGAAGCACGATTTATGCAAGATGTCGTAATAGAAAAAGGAGTGTTTAAAGACACTACCATTAATAATGACCCTAAAAATGTTTTACTTGATTCTATAATTTCTCACCGCACTAAAAACTTTGTCAATTACTACGAATTAATCCATCATATCCCAAACACACTAAGCGGATTCTCTGCTACGATATTTAGAGATTTAAGAGAATCTAATACAACTACAAATACAAAAGAGTTTAAAAAACACTTTGAATACATTATAGCTTTTAGAGGCACAGAGGTAGATACTAAAGGTATCTTGAGTGATGTATTAGGTGCTGATGTATCTCTTGCTACTGCTGGTATGGCTATCACCCAAGCAAATGCACTAGAGCCACTCTCTAAAGCAATATTTAGAGCTATCATAAATCATCATACACTATCTAGCAAAAAAGAAAATAGTTATGTTTATGATAAAAATCTTGAATCAATACAAGATAGCTATCAATCCTATAAAAGTATTAAAGAATATTTTTCATCAAATAACATTAAAGTTGCAATCACAGGACATTTAGGAGATACTAAAACTCTAGATTCTATAAAGGTGGCATAATGAAAAAGATTCTCTATCTCTCAATCCTAACTCTTATCACATTATGCTTTAATGGTTGTTGGGGGCGAGGTTGGCTCATGCCTTATTCTTTTCAGCCAAGTTATCATAAGTTTAAGAAAATGTGTAAATTAAATGAACTTCCTAATAATGAGGAAAAGTATAATAAGATTCTAAGTTATTTTGATACAAGTTTAGATACACTAGATTGGGAGGAGTTGAATAAAACTAAAAAAATATTTAATGCCTTAAATAGCGAACAAATAACTTATAGATTTGAAATATTATCAAGAAACCCACTACCCGATGATAAGTATAGATATAAGTATATAGACAAAAATAGGTTTGTAATAAATAATGCTCCCAAATTTGAAGACATTACCGCTATAATTGTGGATTTTTACACCTTACAGCCACACATTGATAGAAACAACATAGCCGATATAAAAATATTTGTATATTGGAATACAAAGCGTTATCGTTACTATTTTAGTCCTACCTCTTATAAGTGGTATAAAGTGAAAGATTACGAAATATGGTGCGATGACATTAGAAAAAGGGATTAACAATGAATAATAAACGACAAATAGAAAAACTTAGAGACAATGCAGAGTTATCGTGGGCTGCCTATGGCTATTTTGATTTAATAGGTAAAAGGTTTAATAAAAAAATTTTAAAAGATATAGACAGAGAATCGACCCCTATCATCACTCAAGCCGACATTTTAGATATTACCTACAACAAATATATTGCAGTAGAATTAAATCCGCATAAACAAGATGATGAAATAAAAATAGGCACACTCAAAGGCGATATGACTCCCACCCAAGCTAAAAGATTTTTGGAATGCTACGAATTACTCATTCATCAACCTAATACAAAATCTGGATTCTCTGTTACGCTTTTGGAAAAAACAAATATGTTAGAATCTCAATGGGCATACCATAATAAAAAGGCTTCTATTCTTATGTCTCTGTCTACTCCTTTTTACAGGGTGTGATACTTTTCAAGATTCACAGAGCCACTCTCAAAATAGCCACAAGCACAAAGTTACCACCAAAACTACAATGATAGATTCTGATACAAAATCTTATGTGCCAAGCTACTATAAAATGTTTCAAAACCTAGAATCCCAATTTAATGACCCGCTATCTATTATCGCTAGTATCGCACTAAAGATTGATACAATCCCAAATATTAATAAGGTTTTAGAATCTAAGGAAATTCAAGATACAAGCCAAGATACAAGTATTGTATCAAAGTATAGAGAATCGTATGCAGAGTATCACACAATGCTTGATTCTGTGAAAAACGATGATTGGAATACCTCTTTGAGGATTCATACCATAAAAGCCATAAGTGCCTATCTCATACATCTTAATACACAGATTCTAGCACAAGATTCACTCTGCCAGAGCTTTGATACGACATATAGAGATTCTAAAAACCTTGAAGCTTTGCGTATTTTGGATAATGCTATACTTGATGAGGCAAGTGCTAAATCATAGTTTTATGAGTCAAGGAAACCTATTCACATATATTCCTCAAATAGTTTCATAAAATATGCTTCAATACTTGGATTAGATTCTAGACTCATAAAATCATCAGCAGATTCTAAAAATTTTTCATTATCGATAAATACATCAAGATTTCCAAAATAATAAGGTAGCCTATACGCAAAGCTTTTAAAATGGTGGATATAGTAATAGTATTTGAGATTTTCACGAAAGATTCTAATGGTGTGCTTGCTTGGTTTCTCTACAAAAGTTTTATTGCGTTTGAGTGCATTTATATCACGCAAGGTATGAAAATATGCTACTTCTTTTCGCTTATCGTGTGGGTTTGGGTATTTGTTTATATAATGCGTAATGAAGTCAAAATCTTTAAGTCGCAAACTTTTATTCTCCATAGTCTTAAAGCGATAAGATTTTATAAATTCATACTCCATTCCTTGAGAATCTCTTTTATAGAGTGCAATAATAATAGGAAAATAGGTTTTAGCATTACTAAAATTTTCAGAACTCACAAGCACAGAATCTATAAGACGATATTTGTCTTTAAAATCCTTTAGAGCAGTAAAATTTGCTTTTTTGATTAAATATGAAAGCGGGTGTAAAACACACACAAAATCTGGTTCTAGCACCGCATAAGAACGCAAAAAACTTATACCTATATCTCTATGTTTTAAGATAGAATCTATGGCATATAGCTCTTGCTTTATGCCATTTCTAATCATTGAGGTTTTATCGTTATAAGGAGGATTCCCAATTATTATAAGCCTTTCATTTTCTTTTATGCCAAACTTTTTTCGGGAGACATTTTCTAGGCTATTGGTCTGCAAGGTGCGGATATTTTTTGCCACTCTTTGTAAAGCTATAGAATCTATGTCTGCACCCAAATATCTGTATATTTTAGAATCTACTTTACTAGAATCTTTCTTTATAAAATCTTTATTGCCAATATTCACATCGCCATAATGCGTATTGTTAAAATATGCTTTAATAGGCTTATTAGAAAGTGTGTGATTAGAATCTATATGACTATAATCTGTATCAATATAATCCTTATTGTTAGAATCTGCCTTATTCAAACACTCATCATATTGTATAAAAAAATCCCCATATCCACACGAGCTATCAAAGAGTAAAAAGTCTTTGAGATTCACTCTTGCTTCTAGCATAGCATAGGCTTTATTCACGATATTTCTAGGTGTATAAAAGCTGCCGAGATTTATGGTTTGTTTGGAATCTAAATGTGTTTGCAACTATCTGTCCTATTTTTTAAAATATTTGCATTTATTATAACATTTTGTAAAAGCCTTATGTGTAAAAGTATTGTATTGCACACAAAGCCTAGCCATTTATCTTTGAGAGGATAGCATTCATATTGTATTGCGGAGAAGTTAAGAGTAGTTTCTATTCTAAGAAAGTAGAAAAGAGAATAAAATCAAGATGTTATGAATCTTGGATTACAAAAAAAACGATTGCAATACAAATCTTCAACACAAGTCTTTTCAAGCCTTTTATAGAAAAATATTGCAAAATATGTTCTAGGGAAATATTTCTTAAAATAATCTTAGAATAGAAATCTTTTTTAGTTATACTCTCAATCATAAGAGAAACTATAATAAATCAAAGCAATAGAGGAAAAATATTGTCATTCGCTTAAATTTATACGTGGTTATAAGAGCGTGATTATACGATATAGAAGCTAGAAATATCTGCATTTACTAAGATTGTATCAATATCTTTATATATCATAATGAAGTATTAGGAGCGATTAGATTCTAAACTTGTTTCTTTTGTCAATTCGTTTGGGCTTAAAAATGAATAGATTTATTAAGACTCTTGTTAGTCTGATTTTGTATTGCACAAACTAGAATACTGTGTTATTCTTGGACTATATGTCCCGATATAGCATATTTTTCCATAATTTTTTTTGCTTCATCATATGTTTTGAAACCACGTAATGCCACACGATGCAAACCTTTATCTGTCTGAACAATGTGAACCTGATATGGTGTATTTTTAGCAATATCAAGACTTTGTTGCATAAATTGTTCCGCTCTTTCTCTCTGACTAAAGACATTGAGTGAAATCATGAATTTACCGTTTGTGGTTGCATTACTTTTTTCTTGTGCAACTTGACTTTGTGGCTGCTGTGGTTGTTTATTTGCATGAATAGATGTGTCTGGTATGGATATGCTTTGAGATTGTAAATGATGTGTTGATTCTTTAAGCTTTTCTATGGAGGCATTTAGGGAGGCATCTAGATTTTTATCCGTTTCTCTATTATCAATGATTTTTTGTGTATCAATAATCTTTTGGTCGTCATGAGTCTTTTGTGAGGCTTTGTCATTATTGAGCCTATTTACTTCTTGGGCTTTTTGTGATGTTTCATTATGTGCTATTTGATTGGAATCTGGTGAATGTATTGTATTTTGTTGTGTCGGAATAGCTTGTTTTGCATGGCTTTGTGGCTCTTTTGGCAATTCTTCTTCAATAATTTGGATTGGCATATCCAATATTTGTGAATCTTCATCTTGTCTTAGAATCCCATCTTGCTTCATTACAGAATCTGTCGGAGTATCGTGTATAGCAATATTATCACTGCCTCGTGGCTGTTGAATTGCATTATCGTCATGTTGTTTTGCAAGATTTGTATTATTTACATTATCTTGCCTTATATATTGTACTGGTGTATCATTAGGGTCTTGCTGTAGAGTTTTGGAATCTTGTGAGCTTTGGTGTGTTGTAGTAGACTTGGTTGGCTTACTAGCATTGTTTGATTGCGATGTGTATTGTTTAGCATTGTTATTTTGATTTGATGAAGTGGCATTATTTGATGGAGAATTGGATTGTGCTGATGTATTCTTGATTGTATCACCGCCAAAGCCAATCACCTCAATCCTTACATTAGCAACACCTTTGCTTACCATCGCAATATCTCGAGCAGCAATATTAGATAGGTCTATAATTCTCCCTTGCACAAACGGACCTCTATCATTAATGCGAACAACAGTAGTTTTTCCGTTGTCTTTATTGTATACTTTCACGATAGTATTCATTGGAAGAGTCTTATGTGCAGCAGTGTGGGCATACATATTGTAGGTTTCACCATTTGATGTAGCTTTTGCATGAAAATCTGGACCATACCAACTTGCTATGCCATCAAAAGAATCGCCAACTTTCACAGAATGCGGACGATAAGTTATGCCTTTTACTGTGTATGGCCTCATCGTAGCTCTTTGTATTGCCTCACTTTCACGCATACCTCCCAATAGAGATTCTGTTGGGATAAAATCCCCATTACCTTGCACTGGTGATTGATAGTCATTTGATGTTTGTCTATTTGTCTGATTATTTTTATTTTTTTTATTTTTTTTCTTTGATAGAGTATAAGTATTTTGCATTGCAATCGTGCCGCTAAAGCTAGATTGATGAGAAGGTCGTATGTAATCATTTTTATATTTTATGGTCCCATTTTTATAAGCATGCAATGACTCATAGCCTTTAAAAGCACCGCTACCTCCGGCGTATTTACTTTCAGGGGCACAAGCTATAAAAAATATGCAAAGACCACATAAAATCCACACATGATATATATACATAACAAAACGCACATTATCTCCTAACAATCTTTTTTGAATGATTAGTTTGTCGTGTGATACCATAGCTGTTTGTTTTATTCATCAAAACAGGCAATGTAAGTCTTTGATTGATTGAAAGTAGATTGGATTTGAGTGCATTTATTTCCTTAATCTGTGCCACCTTAATGTTATGCTTTCTAGCAATGCTTGATAATGTATCACCTTTTTTTACTCTATATATTATGAAGTAAGAATGAGAGATAGAATCTGTAAAGTTTTGTCTAAAATAACTCAACTTATCATAAGGTATATAGACTTCATACTCCTTTTTTCCTAATGGAATAAAATCGTATTTAAAATGCCTATTGTAGCCACGTAAAGATTCCAAACTCATGTTTGCACCTTTAGCTATATTTGCTAAAGAATTCCCAGCTTTTACATATACAGTAACAAGAGAATCCCCAGCACCACGATTAAGCATATATTCTTTATTGGCTTGTTTTAATTCATAGGCATTTGAAAAGGCAAGAGACATAGACATAATTTTTCGCAAATAATTTCTTGTTTCAAGAGGCAAATATTGTTTTTCTTCATCAAGTAATATTTCAATAGAATCGCTACCTGATTCTTGAATAGCACGATTCAGTCTGCCTAATCCGCAATTATAAGCCATGGCAGCTAAATACCATTTACCAGTTGCATTATAGAGATATTGGAGATATTTTATTGCGGCTTGCGTGCTTTTAATGGGATCTTGCCTCTCATCTAAGTAATCATCAATAACCAATCCCAGCTCTTTTGCAGTAGCGGGCATAAGCTGCCAAATACCTGCGGCTTTTTTAGAGCTTAAAGCTTGTACTTTAAATTCAGATTCTGCCATAGCTAAAAATAAAAACTCTTGCGGAATATTAGCATCAAAAAGCATTTTACGTAGAATCGGGATAAATTCATAGCCATTATCAAATTGTTTGGTAAGGTATTTCCATTTTGTCGTATCAACATCAATAAGACGTCCCTCTGCTTGTAATGTAGCGATATATTCTTCTGGGATATTAAAAGCGTTGATAGTTGTTGCCTCAAAACGGTTGAAGAATTGGTAAGAAATGGGTGTATTCATGCTATATGTATTAAAATCAACATTATTAGAATTTGCCCAACTAAAGAGAGTAAAAAATACTATAATATGGAGATAGAATATTCTAATCACTAAAGCTCCTCAATAAATTACGTATAAAATATTTGTAGAAAATAACTGATATAGCAGCAAAAATGATTCCACATAAAAATTACAAAATGGCTAGAATTTTACAATATCTATACTAATAATTACCAACTTATAACAACAAAATGCTATTATTAGACAATTTTATCTTTTAAGGTTAATGGCATGAATACCAAAAAAAAAAAAACTATCGTCCAAATGTGGGAGCTATTATAATGTCTAACTATTATCCCAGTAAGTGTGAGTTTTTTCTTGGTGAGAGAAGTGATTTGAAGGGTATTTGGCAGTTTCCACAAGGTGGCATTGAGAAAGATGAGACACCCTATGATGCACTATTGCGAGAATTAAAAGAAGAAATAGGCACAGCTGAAATTGAAGTTATTGCTGAATATCCAAATTGGATACATTATGATTTTCCATCTCATATTGCACAAAAAATGCAGCCCTTTGATGGACAGATTCAGAAATATTTTTTGGTAAAGCTAAAAAAGCATGCTATTATCAATATACACACAGAATCTCCAGAATTTGCAAATTATGAATTTGTAGGTTTAGAGGTATTACGCAAAAAAATTGTTGGTTTCAAAAAAGATGTCTATTTTGAAGTTTTGGACCATTTTAAAAAAGGTGGATATCTATAATGCTTATTGTTCAAAAATATGGTGGCACAAGCATGGGTAGCACAGAAAGAATTAAGAATGTTGCCACTAGGGTTAGCAAATCTTTACCAAATAATCAACTTGTCATAGTAGTCTCTGCGATGAGCGGAGTAACAGATGAAATCTTAAATTATGCCAATGATTTGGCTTTATTACCAAATGAAAGAGATTTAGATATGGCATTAAGCAGCGGAGAACAAATCAGTGCTGCTTTATTAAGTATAGCTCTCAATGCTATGGGTTACAAGGCTATTGCACTAAATGGGAGACAAGCTAGAATCCTGACAGATTCCAATCACACAAAAGCACGTATTCAAAGCATTGATACAAGCTACATTATAAATCTTTTGCAACAAAATTATATTGTTGTTGTTACGGGATTTCAGGGATTAAGCAATGAAGGTGAAATTACAACATTGGGAAGAGGTGGTAGCGATTTATCTGCTGTGGCTTTAGCTGGGGCATTGCATGCTGATTTATGTGAGATTTATAGTGATGTTGATGGAATCTATACCACCGACCCACGTATAGAATCTAAAGCAAAGAAAATCGATAGAATAAGTTATGATGAAATGCTTGAATTAGCAAGCATGGGAGCAAAGGTGCTACTCAATCGTTCTGTGGAGTTAGCAAAAAAATGGAATGTTCCAATTTATGCCAAGAGTAGCTTTAGCAATGATTCTGGCACATTAATTACAACAGAGGATAATATTATGGAAAAACCTATCGTAAGCGGTATAGCATTAGATAAAAATCAGGCGAGAGTAAGCCTCATTGGAATCAAAGACAAACCGGGTATAGCAGCAGAATTATTCAGTAAACTCTCAAATGCTAATATTAATGTTGATATGATAGTGCAAACTATTGGGAGAGATTCTAAAACAAATCTTGATTTCACCGTGCCAAAAAATGAATTAGAAAAAGCAAAGATAACATTAGAAGAGTTTAAAATAAATGCTGACATTATTGATTATGATGATGCAGTGGCTATTGTATCTATTGTCGGAGTCGGCATGAAAAGTCATAGTGGTGTGGCAGCTAAAGCATTTGAGGCAATGGCAAACGATAATATCAATATTCGTATGATAAGTACAAGTGAAATTAAAATTTCTATGCTTATTGATTTAAAATATGCTGAACTAAGCGTACGTACATTACATGCTGCTTATCATCTTGACAAATAGGAAATCTAGTGCAACATATTAATGAATGGATGTTAAAAGCTCTTAGGGCAGATATGGAAAGTTTGCAACGTATGCCATTACAATGGTTAGAATTTGAACGTAACAATTGGTCTCCTTTAATTAAACGTGCGATTGCTTTTATGTTAAACGGAGGTACATTTTTGTTATGCACAGATTCGAATCGACGTTGGTTACAGTATTATATTTTAAGTAAACTGAATACCTTAAGCATTCAACGACCTTATGTGCCTATTTATGGTCTTGATGAATCCTTAATAAAGCTATTAGATTCTCATGACTACCAAGCCTTACAAGATGTTTTAAATATGTCATATCGAAGCTATGCCTTATGGTATATTGGCAAAACTGACAATAAAATAGCTCAATTCGCATTAGAAATTTCAGAATCTTTTTTATGGATTTTAGATGAGACTTTGGAGCATTCTTTTACTCTTAGCTCCACAGATCATAACTTAGATTTTAAACTTATTCAAGCTTATAGAATATTTGAACAAGCATTGTTTGCAGGGATATGTGGTGAATTTCATATTGAAAATTTCTAATATAATATCGTAGGAAAAACATGCAGACTCAAGAGACAAAAAATTTTGGAATCATGACAAATACTATAGCATTATCTCATGGAGATAATATGGCTCATATGTCAGGCACCACCCAAGATAGAGACAACAAAGATTCAATGTGCCATGTTGTAGCACCAAAATATGATGCGATATACAATTATAAAAAATCGTGTGTCATTCTTACGTATGATTTTGATATTGAATTACATACTTTGATGAGCAAATACAGTAGTGAGCAACTTAGAATCTTTAAAGTTGAAGAATTAAAAATTGATAACGCTCATGCAATCATTAAAGAAGCCCATATTGTAACTTCACAAGATAAAATTATTGCAATTTTTGCGACTTCTTATAATCATTTTGCACAAAATGCTCTTCTAAAAATATTAGAAGAACCACCCAGCCATATTATTTTTAGACTTTATGTTACTTCAAAGAATAAATTATTACCGACAATTTTTTCACGTCTACTTGTCTATGATAGACGTGAAAAAATACCATTAGAACCATTCCCGCTTGATATTTCCCGTCTCAATATTCCAATCATATATGAATATATTAAACAATTGGAAAAAGAAAATATGTCATCTGAACAAGGAAGAATATTGATTGCGAGATTATTAAAATCCATAGCACACCATAATATCACACTAAGTGAGGTAAATTTACAAAGATTTGATAGAGCTATGCAAAGTCTACATGTCAAGCAAAGTGTGCATTTGGTTATTCTCCCACTCTTACTTTCTCTTATTGCAAGGTAACAAAATGAGATTAGAAAGAATTAAAAATATAAACACAGAAATGAAAGCTTTAGAACCAGATAGTATTGGCTACAAGATTATGCAAAAAAAAACACAGATTTTGGGATTTAAAATTAAAAATCTCAAAGCCCAAGCTATGCAGATTCTAAAACAAGATGCTATAAGTCTCAATGCGGAATTAGTTACACCAAGAGATGCTATCTTATGTCAAAAGAAAAGTTATGATTGTATGCTTTTTGGTAATCCAAAATCCCTAAAATTACTTACTACCAAAATGCAAATGCAACCTTTTGGTTTAAAAACATTGAGTAAAGATTTAAAAAAATTTTTACAACCATATAAAGATTTTAAGCCTCGTATCATGAGTATCATTAATGTAGATTCCAACAGTTTTTATACTCATTATAATACTAAAGATGCCATTGATAGAATCTATCAAGATATTGAACGTGGTGCCGATATTATTGATATTGGTGGCGTTAGCACAAAGCCAGGTAGTGAGCGTATTGATTCTATAACAGAACTCAAGAGATTGCGGACGATTTTTGATGAAGTTAAAAAAAATGCAACAAAGGTTTCATTTAGCATTGATACATATAATAAAGAAGTGGCAAAAGCCGCTATTGATTGCGGTTTTAATATGATTAATGATGTAAGCGGAAAACCTGAAAATATGATTGAAGTGTTGCAACAAAATCCAAAAATCACTTATATCTTAACTCACATACAAGGTGAACCAAGCACAATGCAACAACATTGTGTTTATGACAATCTAATTCTCGATATTGATAGTTTTTTTGAAGAAAAGCTCAAATTTCTTGCTCATCATCATTGTACAAAAGTTATATTAGACGTAGGGATTGGTTTTGCTAAAACAACAGAACAAAATATTGCTCTTATTTCACAATTAGCTCATTTTAAACGTTTTCATAAACCTCTTTTAATCGGGGCAAGCCATAAAAGCTTTTTACGAAATATTTTACAAGATTCTCATATAGAACAAATGGGGGCAACATTGATTGCACATTTTATTGCCATGCAAAATGGAGCAAGTATCATACGTGTGCATGATGTAGAGGAACATCAAAAAATGCTTAAACTCTATCAAGCATTTTGTATAAATGACATCGATATATTGTGATAATAAAGGAGAAATATGAAAGTAGTTATCTATTCGCAGCAAGGTAATGACACATTAAGCGGTATTCATAGTGATATAGTGTTTGATTTTTGCTTTCATGCAACTGCCTTTGTAGTAAAATCAAAAAGTGGGGAGATTTACCATTTTATTTCATGTAAAGATGTGGATACAATAGGTATTTGGCAAGCAAATGAGCTTGATAAAAGAAAGTTTATTAGTGCTTGTAAAGCAGGAAAATTAATCTTTATGATTGTGCCAGACGACGATGAAGAGGAAGAAGATTTGCAACATATTTTACAAAATTGTGTGAATAAAATACCAAATTAATAAAGTTGCATTATGTTAATTTCATATTGAATTTATTGTAGAAACAGCCATTACTTATTAAATTCGTAATATAAGAATATTGAATCATGCCTATTATAAAACAACAAAAGCTACTTAGAATCTATCAAATAACACAAGGTTATTGTTATAATAGTGATAGTTTATTTTTATGGAATTTTATTATGCCACATCTACACAATGGAGATAAAGTGTTGGAAATCGGAAGTGGGAGTGGCATAATTGGTTTATTATGTGCAAGAGATAAACATATTGCACTCTATCAAGTTGAAAAACAAAAAGAATATGCTTTACTTAATGTAAAAAATGCACAAGTTAATAATATTAATTCTCATGTTTTTCATGCTGATTGTTTGGATTTATTGGAATCTCAAAATTTTTTACAAGATTATAATAGGTCTTTATTGCATTATAATAGCAACCAAGCTTTTGATTCTATACCATCACAACACTATTTTGATTGTATTATTGCTAATCCACCATTTTATGCTACACAAACATTTTCCTCTTGTAATCATTTCAAGAATATTGCAAAACAGAGTAGTTATTTACCATTAGAATCTTTTGTGTTTTTTGTAAAAAAAATGTTAAAACCAAACGGAACTTTGCTCTTTTGCTATGCACCTTCTATGATTACAAAGGTATTAGACATATTAAAACAACATCGTTTCGCTCTGCATTCTCTACGATTGGTATATCCTAGAATAGATAAAAATGCCTCATTGATTCTCATTTGTGCAAAAATTAATAGCAATCCACAAACAATCATATTGCCGCCATTAATAACACATATTGGTATCCATCAAAAAGACAATTCTCGAGAAGTTCAAGATATTTATAACAAGGCTATGACATACAGTATCAAAGTTAATTATAATGATATTATGTGGGATACTCTATTATATCCATCAAATCCTTAAGGTATTGCCACTTATCGTTTGAAACTCCGTTATTATGGAATCTAAAATTTCTTTGTATTCACATCTTTTAAAATATCATCTGCGATAGCATTGACATTATTGGCAATATTTTGTGTATCTTGTGCTATGACAACATTATTTTGTGTTGTTGTCTCAAGTTGCGATAATGTTTCATTAATTTGTGTAATGCTAGAGGTTTGCTCTTTAATTGATTCTGCCATATCATTGATACTTTGGACTAAGATATTGGTATTTGCCTCTATCTCACCA
>CASFZH010000053.1 GCA_949299115.1 uncultured Helicobacter sp.
TGTTTAAAATCAAAGTCTTACTTTTACCAAATAGAATAAGAAATGACTTCACTTTGATTTTAAACATGAAATGACTTTGATTTTAAATGTGGATATACACCTCTTTCTCATAATACTCTACCGCCTTAGCATAGTTGTTGAGAGAATAATACACATATCCAATATTTTGACAAAGCCTATTATAGTACTCCAATATACGAGACCGACATGTCCTCCCTTCACTATCAATGCCATCATAACATTCTATTTTTTTCCTATGCTTAGGCGACAAGCAATACTTGTTATACCGTCCATTTCAATAGAATCAATATAATCCTGACATGACTCCTCATGCCAACATTTTAGTAAAAGAAGATGTTTCTTTTCCCACATATCCTCATCTGCCTTAGCATACTCCTCTGCTGACATTGAATTTCTATCAGGCGGTGTGATATTGTGGTTCTTATTATTTTCTTTAGAATATGTCTGTTCGTTATTTTGATACTCATCAGAGTAGTTAGAATAATTCTCATCATTGCTAGAATCATCGTTGGAATTGCTGCCACTACATGTTACTCCAGCCTTACACGCATAGAAATCTCCGCTACTAGAATCTCCTAAATTATAATGTATACTTGATAGCTTATTGCAAGCCTTTTTGTTACCTTCATCACATGTTTTTATTAAAAGGCTACCATATTTATTGAAGCATTTTTGTGCAGCAGTATTATCACTATCATAACATTGTATCACATCGCCCATACAAAGAGTAAGAGAAGTGGTATGCCTAAGAGAATCTTTTTCATTAATATATGCTAACTTGTGAAATTATGAGTCATTGTATTTTTCACGATTCTAAACAATAAAACCATCATGTCAACTTACTTTAAAAAAATATTATATAAGATTCTGACTAAGCTTATTTAGAATTTTATGTGTTATCCTATCTCTTGAGAAAACTAAGATTAGCAGAACTTGCTTTTGTGTAATCCAAAATCCATGAGATTCTATCGCTCTAAGCACTTAAATATAAAGTGTATATATTCGTAATGACTATTATATTGTATTTATAATTTTATATTCATATTGAAATTTGTATGTATTGTAAAATAAAATCTCACTTTGCTATCATATTTATTGAATCTTATCAGTCCACATATTAGTCTCTAGGATAACGTAAGACAATGCGACCCTTATCCAAACTATATGGGGTTAGCTCAATTTGCACACTATCTCCGGGTAGAATCTTAATATTATGCATACGCATTTTCCCCGAAATATGACACAACACAATATGCCCATTTTCTAATTCCACTCGAAACGTTGTACTTGGTAAAGCTTCAATAACCTTACCATCTATTTTAATCACATCATCTTTTGCCATTTTATAACTCCGTTAATATCTTTGCTCTTCCATCAATCATTGCTACTGTATGCTCATGATGTGAGGTATTCAACCCATCTTCACTAACAACAGACCATTTATCTGCTAATATCTTAGATTTACTGCTCTTCTGACACACCATGGGTTCAAGACAAAATACCATGCCATTACGCACTTTTGGACCTCCTATTTTTGTATTACTTTCCAAATAGTTTGGAATATTGGGTTCTGCGTGAGGTTGTGTCCCTATGCCATGTCCACAAAAACCAAAAAGAGGGAAAAACCCTCTACTTTCAATATTATGTTGCAAAATCGCACTAATTTCTTTAAAACGCATACCAGAACGTATAGAATCTATTGTATTATGTAATGTATCAAATGAACACGACATGAGCTTTTTATTTTCCTCCGTAACCTCTCCAATTCCTATTGTTATTGCTCCATCACCATAATAACCCTTATATTTTGTACCAATATCAATACCTAAAATATCTCCATTTTGCAAACGATAATCATTTGGTATACCATGTATAACAATTTCATTTACAGAAAGGCAAGCAGCACCAGGAAATCCATATAATCCCTTAAAACTAGGTATCGCATTCAATGATAAAATTTTATTTTCAATAGCTTTATCAAGCTCTAAAAGACTCATACCTTCACCAACAATTGTCTTGGCATAATCAAGCGTAATAGCAACAATTTTACTTGCTTGACTTAATAATTCAATCTCATTTTTATTTCTTATTGCAATTGCCATATTTTAAATTCCAACAGCACTAAGAGTCTGATATTTGCTTGTATAAAGCTGTGCCTCAATTTTTCGCATTGTATCAATAGCAACTTGGACAACTATCAAAACTGAAGTTCCACCAAAAATAAAATGCACTCCTATACCTTTGAGAAGCAACCATGGAACAGTAGAAATAATGGCTAAATACAATGCTCCCCAAAATGTTAAATGCCCTGCTACTTTGTTGAGATAATTTGCAGTATTTTCACCGGGACGCAAACCGGGTATATAGCCATTTTGCCTCTTAAGATTATCAGATATATCTTTAGCATTAAAGACAATCGATGAATAAAAATAGGCGAAAAAGATAATAAACACAAACATAATTATATTATAAAGATAAGACGATGGATTAATATAATCGCCTATTGTTGCCCATATTGAATCACTCGGGGCTTGTTGTAAAATTGTAGATGGGAAAACTAATAATGCCGATGCAAAGATTGGTGGTATAACACCACTCAAATTAATTTTTATGGGAATATAATTCATAATTCGTTTATGCTGATTTTGCATAATAATCTTACGTGCATACGAAATCGGTACACGTCTTTCTCCCAATTCAACATAGATAATAATAAATACAGTAATCAAAATAACAGCAAACACAAGCAATAATTGAAAAATATTTTTCTCATTTTCACTTACAGCTTTAAATTCTAAACCAATAGCTTGAGGGATACCAGAAACAATACCAGCAAAAATAATTAGACTAATTCCATTACCAACGCCTCTTTGAGTAATCTGTTCTCCAATCCACATAAGCAACATAGTGCCTGTAAGCATTGAAAAAACAGCTATTACAACAAATAATGTCATATTGTTTAACATAATAGCATTACCGTTTTCTATGCTTTTTAACCCATACGACACACTAGCAGCTTGAATAATTGTAATAAATATTGTTAGATATCGAACAATTTGCATATACTGTTGCATACCATCACGTTCTTTTTTCATTTTTCCAATATTATTGAATGTCGCAGACAAAAGTTCCATAATAATGGAAGCAGTGATATAAGGCATAATTCCTAAGGATATAATACTTAATCGTTCAACGGCATTTCCACTAAACATATTAAATAATCCCAATGCATTACTAGCATTTTTAGAAAAAATTTCCTTAATAATACTAACATCAACACCAGGTACAGGAATATAAGACAACATTCTGTAAGCAAACAAAAATGCAAGTGTAATAAGAATTTTGTTTAAAATACTTTTATTCATTAAGACTGTCCAGTTATCACAACACTTTCATCATTAATCTTAGATTTCAAATCCTTCACACTCGCACCTATGAGTTTCACTATGGTAACATATTTAGGTATAGAATAAACTTGACGTATAGCATCTAACGTAATAGATGTGAGAGAATGTATTTTATTTTGTTTTTCAACATTAATGACATAGGGTTTTATAACTCTTGAAGTAAAACCAACTTTTGGTACTCGTCGTTGCAACGGTTGCTGCCCTCCTTCAAATCCTCTTTTAACCTTATAACCAGACCTTGCAGTCTGCCCTTTGCCACCTCTAGTAGCAGTTTTCCCCATACCAGATCCTTGCCCACGTCCAACTCGTTTAATATCTTTTACACTATTTATAGCCGGCTTAATTTTTTCTAACATATTAAACTCCTTTAGAATCTAATTTTAGCCAATGCATCAATGGTTGCACGAACAACATTATACGGATTATTAGAACCTAAAGATTTTGTCAAAATATCTTTAATTCCCGCAAGTTCAATAACAGGTCTTGCACTACCACCAGCAATGATTCCAGTACCTTCACTTGCAGGCTTTAACAAGATTCTGCTAGCATTATATTTGTATTCAATATCATGGGCAATTGTCGTGCCTTTAATATTAACTTTGACAATATTTTTAAAGGCATCATCAATCGCCTTCCTTACAGCATCTGGAACTTCTTTGGCTTTGCCCAAACCAAAGCCGACTAAACCATTGCGATTTCCCACAACAACAAGTGCATTAAAACGGAATCTTCTTCCTCCTTTAACAACTTTTGTTACACGTCCTATATTAACTACTATTTCACTAAATTCTTCTCTATTAATTTCCATAAATTACAGCTCCTATAATACTATACCATTAGATCTTAGTCCATCAGCAAATGAAGCCACTACACCATGATACAAATATCCATTCCTATCAAAGACAACTTCTTTAATATTTTTATTTAACAATATATTCGCAAATTCCGTACCAATTTTATATGAATCGCTCTTTGTATTGCCAACATTTAATTTACGGCTATCTAATGCTGCCAAAGTATATCCACGCAAATCATCAATAGCTTGTGCATAAAAATATCTATTTGATCTAAACACAGTTATTCTAGGTTTGGTAATAGTTCCATTACAATGAGATCTTATACGTAATTTACGTTTTGTTCTCAATCCCTTTTTCTTTCCTAAAATTTTAGAATTCATATTTTCACCTTAAAATATTCAAATCTATTTCTTAGAAGTTTTTCCTGCTTTACGCAATATTACTTCATCACTATATTTTATCCCCTTACCTTTATATGGTTCAGGTGGCCTAAATTCTCTAATCTCTGCAGCAATTTGTCCAATTTGCTGCTTATCACTTCCTTTTATTACAATCATATTTTTATCTACCGAAATACTAACATTTTGTGGAATAGGATACTTAATAGGATGTGAAAAACCTAACATAAGCTCCAATGTATTACCGTTAACACTTGCTTTATATCCAACACCATTAATTTCCAAAGTTTTTGTAAAACCACTACTTAACCCAACAACAATATTATTTGCTAAAGCACGATATGTTCCCCAAAATGCACGGGATTGCTGACTATCATCTAATGATGAAAAAGAAAGTTGCTTATCTTTCAACAATATATGGACACGATTATGAGTTTCCAGTTCCTTACTTTCTTTTTTATTTTTAAACAAAATCCTACCATTATCCAGTATTACCTCAATATCATCAGGAATACTAATAGATTTTTTACCAATTCTTGACATTATAACTCCTACCAAATACTACAGAGGGCTTCCCCTCCAACATTTGCCTTGTATGCTTCATCATTAGCAATTACCCCAAGATTTGTGCTTACGACTATAATTCCATATCCGTTTTTAAATCTTTTTAACTCTTTAGATGTCCTATATACTCTTCTACCAGGTTTGCTAATTCTAGTAATTTCATTAATCAAAGATACCCCAGTTTCATCATATGCAAGCTGCACAAATATATTTTGTTTTTTTTCTTTGTCATTAATTTTATAGTCTTTGATAAAACCTCTTGTTTTAAAAACTTCTAAAATGCTTACAACAATTTTTGCATAATATAATTCTGTACTATCTAACTTCCGCATTGCTGCATTTCTAATCCTCGTTAAAGAATCTGCAATAATATCATTCACCATTTATTAATCTCCTTACCAACTTGCTTTTCTTAAACCGGGAATTAGCCCTTCATTGCCCATTTTTCTTAAACAAACACGACATAAAGAAAAATCTCTATACACAGAATGTGGTCTGCCACATATCTGACAACGCGTATATTGTCGCACATTAAACTTTGCTTTTCTTTTAGCTTTTGCTATCATTGATTTCTTTGCCATTTTTATCGTCCTTTTGCAAAAGGCATACCAAACAATTCTAATAGCTTGAATGCCTCTTTATCACTTTGTGTACTTGTTATGATTGAAATATTCATACCATGTGTTACCATAATATCATCATAAACTACTTCTGGGAATATGAGCTGTTCATTCAATCCAAAGTTATAATTCCCTCTTCCATCAAAGCCATTACGAGAAAGCCCTCTAAAGTCCTTAACTCTTGGTAATGCAATAACAATTAATTTTTCTAAAAAGTTATACATCATTTTACCTCGCAATGTAACTTTAGCTCCCATAAACATACCTTCACGAATTTTAAAACCTGCAACTGATTTTTTTGCTTTTGTAAGCACAGCTTTTTGGCCAGCAATCAAAGAAATAGTATCAGCGATATTTTGTAGAATCTTAGCTTCTTTTGCATATTGACCTGCACCAACGCTAATCACAATTTTTTCTAATTTGGGCAATAACATAGGATTCTTAATTTCAAGCTGTTTCGCAAGCTCTTGTTTAATTTGATTATTATAATGTTCTTTTAAGGCATACATATACAACCCCTACATTTTTTTTACATTAGAAACATGTATAGGCATTTCTTTCGCAACAAAACCACCTTTTTTATTATCATCTGTTGGTTTAACTGCTTTTTTTGCCAATCTACAATCTTTAATAATTAACATATTTTTTTTAGGTAAAACAGCAAGCACTTCACCACTTTTTCCTTTATCATCACCAGCGATAATAGTTACTGTATCACCCTTTTTTATTTTTATTTTATTCACTATAACACCTCCGGAGCTAATGATACTATTTTCATAAAATTAGCATATCTCACTTCTCTGCTAACTGGACCAAATATACGAGTACCGATAGGCTCACGTTTTGCATCTAATAATACTGCGGCATTATCATCAAATCGCACCAAAGAGCCATTTTCTCTATGAATTTCTTTTTTTGTTCTAACAACAACAGCTTTTAAAACTTGCCCTTTCTTAACTTTTCCATTAGGGATAGCCTTTTTCACAGACACCACAATAACATCACCAACACTTGCATAACGTTTATGGCTTCCACCCAATACTTTAATGCACATCACTTCTTTTGCACCACTATTATCAGCGACACTTAATCGCGTAAAACTTTGTATCATTCAGACACTCCTACCAATACAATATCTTTTAATTTAAATGCTTTATGTTTTGATATAGGAGGACATTCTACAGCACTAACAATATCTCCTATTTTACTTTTATTATATTCATCGTGAATAATATATCTTTTAAATCTTTTTACAATTTTACGATATTTCGGATGGACCACTTTACGTTCTACCAATATTACAACACTTTTATTTCCGGCAACACTCACTACTTTACCTTGTATCACTCTTTTGTGTGCTTGTCTATCATTCATTATATATCCTTATTCCTTTTTTGCTGAAATAGCAGTAAAGATTCTAGCAATATCTTTACGTATATTAGCAATTTCATTTGGTTTAGTAAGTTGACCTGTTTTTAATTTAATCCTTAAAGTAAATAATTCATACTTTTTCTCTTTTAATAAATTTCTTAATTCAGATATATCTTTATCCTTTAAATCAATATATTTCATTTTCACTCTCACTAGTTATAATTTTAGTTTTAAATGGTAGCTTGCTCTGTGCTAATGCAAGGGCATCACGTGCTGTCTGTTCATCGATTCCTACCATTTCATAAATAATTCTGCCAGGTTTAATATTCATAACCCATTTTTCAACACCACCTTTACCTTTTCCCATTCTCACTTCAAGAGGTTTTGCTGTTAAGGGTTTATCAGGAAATACTCTTATCCATACTTTACCAGCACGTTTAACATGACGTGTCATGGCTATTCTAGCAGACTCAATCTGTCTAGAATCTATCCTGCCATGTTCTATTGCCTTGATTCCAATGTCACCAAATGCTAGGGTATTACCTCGAAAAGATTTTCCTCGATTACGACCTTTCATTTGCTTTCTATATTTTGTTCTTTTTGGCATTAACATAACTATCTCCTTTTACTTTTCTGACGAGAATCTTTAGAATCGTCTTTATCTGCTTGAATTCCCTTTCTTAAAACTTCTCCTTTGAAAATCCAAACCTTAACTCCAATAATACCATATGTTGTAATAGCTTCAGAAAAACCATAATCAATCTTCGCCCTTAATGTATGCAGAGGAACACGCCCTTCCATATACCATTCTGTTCTAGCCATTTCTGCTCCAGCTAAACGTCCAGAAACCTTCACTTTAATGCCTTTTGCACCAGCTTTCATAGCTATCTGCATAACTTTCTTCATTGCACGTCTGAAAGCCACTCTACGTTCTAGCTGTGTTGCAATATTTTCTGCTGCAAGCTGTGCATTTATTTGATATTTTTTAACTTCTTTAATATTAATCGCAACATCTTTTTTTACAAGCTTATTTAATGTCTCTTTAATTTTCTCAATATCTGCACCTTTCTTTCCAATAATTAATCCGGGCTTTGCAGCTACCACAGTAACTCGTAATTTAGCTGCCATTCTTTCAATGAGAATTTCACTCACACTAGCATAGTATAGCTCTTTCTTTAAAAATTTACGTATTATATAATCTTCTCCAATTCTTTCTGGAGTATTTTGAGAATCTGGAAACCATCTTGAAATCCAATTTCTATTAATTCCTAACCTTAGCCCTATTGGATTGACTTTTTGACCCATTTATTACCTCACCTTTATTCGTTAATCTGCGGTTATTTCTATTTTTTTGAATTATCTTTTATCTCATCTACTTCTACATAAATATGTGCCATTGGTTTTCTAATAGGAGTAGCCCTGCCTCTTGCTCTAGGCATGAACCTCTTCAACACGGGACCAGAATCCACTCTACACGATACAACATTCACCTTTGGAGCCTCATAACCACCATTTGCAATAGCTGATGCCAATGTTTTATAAATAGCTCTAGCTGCTTTATTTGGCGTAAACTCTAAACTTGCTAAAGCAACCTCTGCATTCATGCCTTGTATCTCTTTTGCAATTAATCTTGCTTTTACAGGTGAGAGACGAACATAACGCAATATCGCTCTACTGCCTCTCATTTCTTTCTTTTTATGTTTTTTATCCATTGTTATCCTCTTTTAAAATTACCTATTTACCAATCTTTTTTTGCACACTACCCTTATGCCCTTTAAATGTTCTTGTAGGTGCAAACTCACCAAGCTTATATCCCACATGATTTTCTGTGATATAAACAGGAATAAAAGCACGACCATTATGAACACTAAAAGTTAAGCCGATCATTTCAGGTAAAATTGTACTTCTCCTTGACCAAGTTTTAATAGGTTTATTATCTTTTGCATCTCTTGCTTTAAGCACTTTTGATTCAAGATGTTTATCTATAAAAGGACCTTTTTTTATTGATCTTGCCATAATACCCCTTTATTTATTTCTTCGCGATATAATAAGCTTATCGCTTGATTTTTTGCGTCTTGTTTTATAACCTTTAGCAGGCACTCCCCATGGAGAAACTGGATGTCCGCTAGAACCCGTTTTGCCTTCTCCACCACCATGAGGGTGATCAACTGGATTCATAGCACTACCACGAGTTTGAGGACGTATTCCTCTATGCCTATTTCTCCCAGCTTTTCCAATTGAAATATTAGAAAAATCCTCGTTGCCAACAATTCCTATCGTAGCCATACATTCCCCCAAAATATATCTCATTTCACTACTAGGCATACGCAATATTGTGTATTTACCCTCACGACCCATAATTTGAGCATAAGAACCGGCACTTCTTGCAAGAACACCACCAGCTTTAGGGTGCATTTCAATATTATGTACGATAGTCCCAATAGGTATATTCTTAAGTTTCATAGCAAAACCAACTTTTATATCTAATCCACTTTCAGCTGATAACACTAAATCACCTACTTTTAAACCGCTTGGTTGTATAATATAACGCTTATCGCCATCTTTATAAACAACAAGTGCTATTCTAGAGTTTCTATAAGGATCATACTCTATTGCTCGTACCCAGCCTTCAATATTAAATTTATTACGTTTAAAATCAATGATCCTGTAAAGTTTTTTTGCCCCACCTTCTTTATGTCTGCTTGTAATTCTACCATTATTGTTACGTCCTGCACTTACTGGTAATTTCATAAGCAACCTACGTACATTGGCCTTAGATGTAATATCATTAGAACTAAGATTTGACATAAATCTTCTACTTGGTGTATAAGGCTTATAAGTCTTTATTGCCATAACTTCTCCTCTATTCTAAACAGCAAGCGAATCAATATTCGCACCCTCTGGAATTTTTACATAAAATTTTTTAAAGTTTGTTCTTTGTCCTTCACGTTGCTTAAAACGTTTGACTTTTCCGCTTTGTCTTAATGAATTAATTTTAATAGGAGTAAAACCAAAATATTCCTTAAAAATTTTCTTCAGTTTATTTTTTGTCATACGTGTAGAAGTTTGGACAACCATAACACTATTTTTTTCTTGTAATTCCAAAGATTTTTCTGTATACAAAATCATCTTAATGTCTGTTATATCCACCATTCTAACCTCTTTTTATGATATCATCAAATACTGCTTGTTCAATCACAATGCTTCTAAACCTTGCTACTAAATACGCGTTCAATTCATTTGCATCAACTAAATAACAAGACTGCAAATTTCGAAATGCTAAAAAAGTTTTTTCATCACTTATTTGAGTTACAAATAATACATTTTTTTGTTGTAATATCTCAAATTTTTTATATGCATCTTTTGTTTTTCCACTTTCTACATTAATAGATCTTATAACAAACAATCGATTCTCTTGTGCTTTCTGTTTTAATGCATACTCTAAAGCTAATTTTTTTTGTTTCTTATTAATCTTTATATTATAGTTCTTATTGTTGTTTGGACCATGACTGACCCCACCACCGACAAATACAGGAGATGTAATGCTACCAGCTCTAGCACGTCCACCACCCTTTTGAGACCATGGTTTTTTTCCACCACCACTAACTTTTCCTCTTGTCTTTGTATGGGCACCATTTGTCCTAATACCAGCTAGATATGATTTCACATAAAGATAAAGGTTGTGTTCTTTAATAGTATCGTATCTTGCTGGTAATTGTATTTCATTAAGCCTTACAAAATTATCATCTAATACAATTGCCTTACTCATATCTTACGCCTTTTAACCTAAAATAGATATTTTTCCATATGCACCATTAAAACCCGGTATAGAACCCTTTAAAATAAGAACACTACTCTGACTGTCAAAGGAAAGGATTTTACTTTTTACGCTTACCAATTCATTACCATAGTGTCCTGCCATTTTTTTACCTGGCTGAACTCTACCAGGCCATTCTCTATTACCAATAGAACCTAAACGTCTATGAAATCTACTACCATGAGCTGCTGGACCACCCTGAAAATTCCATCTTTTCATTGCACCACTAAATCCACGCCCTTTTGTTTTAAAACTAACTTTTACAATTTTATTATCTTTTAAAGAAGATGTGTCTAACTCACCAACTTCAGCATTACTAACCTTTAGAGTAACAAAACGATTAAATTCTTTGCTTAGATTATATTTTTTCTGATTCCCTTTTATACTTTTATTAAGAGTTTTTCCTCGTGAATAAGCGACTAACGCCTTTCCGTTTTCTTCTACTTTGCATATTTTTGCACTAAGAACTTTAACAAGTGTTACTGCTTGACTTGGAGTTGCAACAATACGACTCATACCAATTTTTTGCACTATAAATTCCATTTATTTCCCTTATCTTTAAGAAAATCATTTATCCATTGACATTACTTCAACATCAACTTCTGGTGCTAAATCAAGCTTCATAAGACTATCTACAGTTTCACCAGTTGCAGACATAATATCAATGATTCTACTATGAATACGAATTTCAAATTGTTCGCGAGAATCCTTATTGATATGTGGAGATCGCAAAACGGTATAACGCTTCTTTTTTGTTGGTAGTGGTACAGGTCCTACAATTTCAGATCCAGCCCTCTTTACTGCACTCACAATAGCTGCTATTGAACGATCAAGTACTCTATGATCATAAGCTTTTAGTTTTAGCCTTATTTTTTGCATGAATTATCCTTAGAATCATAAAACTAAATATTAAAAAACAATTAATTCTATTAAATTTCTAAAATCAAAGATAGAATGGTAATAAAAAAAAAGGGTTTAGTCAAGAGTTTTTTGCTAAAAATAGGCTGTTTTATCTCTTTTTATTTCCTTATAAAAAGGAAATAAAAAGAGATTTATACATTGATTATTTATTGTCTTACATTGATTAATTTAATCACAAATCTTCATATAAATGCCTATTATAAAAAAGTAGTATTCCGATACAAAATATTATGCCTCCAGTGACTAATGTAAGTGATTTCCAGCCAAACATCGTATAATAAAAGCTAGGCAAATAAGACCCTATTACACCGCCACTATAGTAAAAAGCAAGATACAATCCATTTGTTATCCCCTTTTGACGGTTAGATAGCGAATTGAGCAAAGCTGATGACAAAGAGTGTATCGTAAAACTTCCTATACAAAATAAAAACATGAACAAAAATATTATAACAAATTCCAATGACCTCATAGAAATAATGCTAAAACTAAAAATTAAAAACCCAACAATAATAGCATTAATACGTCCATTAAAAAGTTCAGCAATTCGAGATGCAAAAAATGATACTATAATACCCATTATATACCCAGTATATAAAAGTCCAATCTCAAAATCGCTTTTAGATTCTCCTTCATACTTAAAAGCAAATGGTAGTGTCGCAAGGATAGCTTGAAAGGCAAAAAACATAAAAAATATACTTCCGAAAATTAATAAAAAACGTTTTCTTTTTAAAAATGGAATAAAATTTTTAACTGTTATATTATGCAGATGTTTTCCTGGAATATTCTTTAAAAAAATAAACCATATCCCACATAAAAAAATACAACACCCAAAAATAGCAAAACTCCATTGCCATGATAAAATTTCTGTAAAAAAACTCCCTCCTATTCTACCAACAAGCCCACCACCAATAGTAGCACCAACGTAAAGACTCACACTTTTTTGCACACTTAAATATTTGCATCTTGTTGCCAAAGTCAACAGGGAAGTAAGTATAGCAGGAAAAAACAAAGCCTCAATAACGCGTAATATAAGAAAAAGATGAAAATTATATGTAAAACAAGAAAAGAATTGCAATATAAAACATGCAAATAGAGAAACAACAATAATAGTTTTAGCACTAAATTTTTCCAATAAATAACCATAAATAATTGGTGCAATTGCTAAAGGTAACAATGCAAAGCTTATAATTAAAGACGCTGAATGAATGGGGACATGAAAGTACTCTGCTAAAGTTGGAATAATCGGTTGCGGAGCATACATAAGAGATGTGGTTGCTATTGATGTAACAATAATACATAAAATAAAATTTCTGCTGCTTGACATTAATTTTCTCAGATATTTAGCTTACTTAAATTAATAATATTTATATTTTTAATTTAAGTAATACATTACGATATTACTCTGATGCCACTGTCTTTGTCAAAATTAGAGTATATTCATCACATGATTGCTTATTACCATTTCTACATTTTTCAGCTAACATATCAAGTTTTTTTGCAATTTCTTTATCTTGTTTTTTCACGTCCTGTTTAATACTATAATATTGCCATCCAAACATAATAATACACATAAGAGGAACAAGCAAGATATCCGCACGTCGAAACTTAAATTTTATAAATTTCATTTTTTTCCTTTTATTAAAACTATATAAATTATAAATTTTATATTGTAACACAAACTAATGTCTATTCCTAAACTAATCAAAATTCATATTAACAAAATATATTCGTATAAAATCTATTAAAAAATAAATATAACACTATTCTTATGTTCGAATAAAAAGCGATTAGATAAAAACTTTACTTATTTTACAAACACTTAAGATTGTGCTAAAATCTCAAGATATTTTATACCCATATATTGAAGGAATATTAATGGACTATTTAGAAATACAAGGAGAACATAAATTGCAAGGTAGTATAAAAATTTCTGGTGCAAAAAATTCAGCTCTGCCACTACTTGCACTTTCATTAATTTCAAAAAATACTATGGAATTACAAAACTTGCCAGAAGTCGCAGATATTAATACCTTCGCTAAATTACTTACTATACTTGGTGCAAATATCACTTCAGATTATGATGGACATCGCAAAATTAATACTTCAAATATTCAAAGCACAAAAGCAGTGTATGACATTGTAAGAAAAATGCGGGCTTCTATTCTTGTTTTAGGACCACTTTTAGCACGATTTGGTCATTGTGAGGTAAGTTTGCCAGGTGGATGTGCAATTGGAGCACGTCCCGTGGATTTACATATTAAAGCAATGCAAACACTTGGAGCTAAAATTGAAGTAAAAGGTGGGTATATTCTTGCTACCGCGAAAAACGGATTAAAAGGATCCAATATTGTATTCGATAAAATTACAGTTACTGGCACAAGCAATGTTGTTATGGCTGCAGCCTTAGCATATGGCACAACTCGTATTATTAATGCTGCAAAAGAACCTGAAGTTGTACAAATTTGTCAAGCTTTAAAAGAAAATGGAATACATATCAATGGTATCGGAACTTCAGAAATTGAAATTGAAGGGAGTTGTGGTGAACTTGTTGACTTTAAGCCTATTAGAGTAATTCCAGATAGAATCGAAGCAGGCACATATCTCTGTGCTGGAGCAATCACAAATTCAAACATTTGCATTACAAATATAATTGAAGAACACATTAATGGCATAATTTCAAAACTTAGAGAAATTGGATTTGAAACAAGCTGTAAAACAGATTCTCATAATAATACTAAAATTGAAATATTCCCAACGAGCAAACCACTTAAACCTTTTAGAATCACAACAACAGAGTATCCAGGATTTCCAACAGATATGCAAGCACAATTCATGGCTTTAAGTACACAATGCAATGGTTCAAGCTTTATAAAAGAAACGCTTTTTGAAAATCGTTTTATGCATGTTAATGAACTACAAAGACTTGGTGCTGATATTACTATTGATGCGAATATTGCTCAAATCAATGGAAAAACAGAGCTTATTGGAGCAGATGTTATGGCAACAGATTTACGTGCCTCATCAGCATTAGTATTAGCAGCACTTGTTGCAAAAGGAACAACAAGAATACATAGAATCTATCATTTAGATAGAGGATATGAAAAATTAGAAGAAAAACTGACTGCACTTGGTGCAAAAGTAACTAGATTGTATGAATAAAATTATGCAGCAAAATCTCTTTTAGTTTTAAGAGGTGGATATATCTTGTAAGTTTATCTATCTTATATAAAAAATCTTGTTTTCTCTGTATACAACGAATAAA
>CASFZH010000054.1 GCA_949299115.1 uncultured Helicobacter sp.
ACCCCCCCCCCCCAACACCACCCCCCCACCCCCCCCCCAACAGCCACCCCCCACCCCCCGGCGGGCCGGCGCAGAACAGTACGAATGTAGTGTTTGATGAATATTCTAATTTATCGCAAACAAATGAAACTCTTAAATTGCGAATTCCTTTTAAACATAATACGACGATGCAATATAAAAATGATGTTACATCTCATAAATTTTCTCATCATGATTCACAAATTATAGCTATTATGAATGGCTGGTTTTCTCATCACTATTATTTTTTGCCAATAAATAATCTGCTACCAGTATTTGTCGGAACACATTTTAGCAAACATACACAGAATTTTTTGCGAGCCTTTTTGGGACGTCTAGACTACAAAAATTTTAGAGATATAGGTTGTAGAGATTTATTTACACTTGATTTTTGTAAAAAATATAAGATAGACAGCTATTTTTCACGTTGTTTAACTTTAAGTTTGCCAAAAAGAACACCTAAATCTACACAAACAAAAATATTTTTAGTAAATGTGAAAAAAGAATTTTTACCATATATTCCAGACGATATATTAAAAAACGCAGAATTTATTAATCAACGTCGGGTATTAGGTGAAAGGCATTGGAGTGAATGGTATCAGGAATCACAAAATTTATTGATGCGTTATAAAGATGAAGCAAAACTTATAATTACTGATGCACTACATTGTGCATCTCCTTGTACTGCATTTGGTATTCCTGTAATTCTGATACAAGATGATATAGAGCAAAATACTAGATTTTCAGCACTTTACGGAATTTTGCATTACTATACTCTACAAGATTTTATTGATAAAAAAGTAGATTTTAATCCAAAAGCTCCAAATATAGAATCTCTTAAAATGACATGCTAATCAACTTAGATTTAAGTATCAAAAAAGCTTTAGGGATAGAGATTGATGAAGAATTTTTGAATGATATTCGTTTCAAAATTGCAAATTTTCATATATACAATACTAATACATAGGTAATGATTTTATGGCTAAATGTGCTACAAATCAATAAAGATACTTCATTGCACACAAAAAGCATTATTTTTTAAGATTGCAATAATCACTGTATTTATATTCATGTGAATACCTATTAAATATAGGGAGTAAGATTTTTTCTATTTTGATTCAAAATTATGGATAAAATATTTTGAAAAAAGATTAAAATAGGCAGCACCTCGTGTTGTTGTGGGCGAATAAACAATTGTTTTTTGTGTATTGATAATAAGTAAAAATACACATACCCCAATACATAGTACAACACTAATTAGAATGATGATCTTATACACAATTATTTATGCTTTATGGAGAATTTTAACAATTATTTAGTTGGATTTACAAAGCCATCAAGCAACCAATCAACTAAAGCTTCATTTGTCGCTACAACTAAATCTGTTGGGACTTCTTGTCCTATTGAAAAATAGCTAATAGGTTTTTTTGTTTCATACGCTAATGAAAAAATATTGCCTAAACCACGACTTTCATCAAGTTTGCTAAAAATCAATGTATCAAGATTCAGTATGCCAAATGCGTCATAGATGTCGCGTAAATCTTCAAATTTTGTTGTTGCACTCATAACAAGAGCAGTATTTACTTTGTAGTCACTTTGCAAATATTTTTTAATCTGCTCAATTTTCTCACTATCATTTTGCGATCTTCCTGCTGTATCTACCAAAATATAATCACAATAACGCAATGAATCAAGAGCCTTTAAAAAATCTTCTGGTGCCATGACCATTTGAATGCTGATTCGCATTCTTTCAGCATACCATTCAAGCTGTTCTAAGGCACCAATTCTATAACTATCAAGAGTTATAATACCAACTTTTGCTTTTTTTTCAAGTGAGAATCTTGCTGCTAACTTTGCTAAAGCAGTAGTTTTCCCAACACCAGTGGGTCCGACCAACATAATAATTTTTTTTGTCATATCCTTACTTTCAGGACGACAATAAATCATTTTGCGTAAGACTTCTCTAAAATAACGTTTAATAGTAAGCGAATTTTCTCGCATTTTAAGCGGCATTAATTCAAGACTTAAACTCATAATGGCATCAAGATGGTCTCTTATGATTCCGCTTGTTTTTGCAATGCGATAGATTTCTGCAAATTCATGAGGTATATTGATTCCCTCACTTTTCGGGCTTTTATCTTCCCATACCATATTTTGTATGAGCTTTAATTTATCATTAAGTTTATCAAGTTCTTGTTTGATTCCACGTAATTCTTCAACATTATTTTGCGTATTTTGCTTTTCTTGTAATTTAGAACCAACTCTTTTATTTAGTGTTTCAAGTGTACTTGTTGCTTGTTGTAATGGCTGTGTAACAATTTGTGTATGTTGTGATGATAAAGTTTTAGAACGCATATTTCTAGTAGCATTGGGGCTAAAATCAAGCTTGATATCTTCAGAATCTATCTCATTTGATAATTCAGATATTTCTTTTACTGCACGGCTGAGTTGACGACTAATATTGTCATCGAAAACATCATTGCGTTTTTGTGCTCTTTTTCTTTCCAATTCTCTTTGAGCAATTTCGTCAAGTCTTTGTTGAATGCTATTGGAACGTGGGGTAATTGCTTCAGGTTGTTGTGACACATTTGCTTCATCAACTGCAACAATTACTTCATAAAGACCGGGTTCTGTCAGTGTCTTTTTGCGAATTTCTTTACTTTCAACGATAAGTGCCTCATCTCCATGAATACTTTGAGCCTTTTTTAAAGCTTCTGGTGGTGTTTCACCCGAATATGTGTAGAGCTTCATAAAACTATGCCTAATTGGAATGTGAGTGGATATAAAACACTGTGTCTGTTATGGTAATCTTGATGTGGAATATGTAAATGTTTTGCTCGAAAACGTTTGTTACCAAAAAATATAAGATCTATATCCAATGTTCTCGGAGCATTTTTAAATGCACGAATGCGATCTCTACCAAATTTTCTTTCAAGATAAAACATAAGAGTAAAGATATGTCTAAGACAGAGATTTGTGGTAAAGGTAATAGTAGCATTATAAAAATTTGGTTGTGTGGTGTAACCAAAAGCTGGATTTTTATAAATATATGAAGTAGAATAAAGTCGAATTTTGGAATTATGCCTAAGCGATTGGAAAAGATTTTCAAAAGTTTTTAAACAATTACCAATATTCCCGCCAATACCCCATACAACAATATTATTATACTCTTTGCTATTATGTTGTATATGTGGAAAGTGTTGAGTAAAGAGTTTCACAAAAGCTCCTGATTCATTAATTATTTGTATCGTTATGCCGTGGAAATAAAACTATAAATAAAGATAGCATTATATCCAAAAAAATAAGATTTTGAAATAGAGAATATATAAAAATTATAAAAGAATGTTATTCTATGAGATTTAAAAAAGCGAGATTTAAAAAAAACTTTGCTTTAATGAGATTTAGGGATATTGTGTTTGTTATTGTGGCATAATTTTAATGTTATGTGTAGTTTTTTACCCGCACAATCTTATAAATGCAGGTTATCATATATAATGACGTTGTCTCCTATTTTTTGAAATACAAGTTTACCAACAATATTTTTGTTTTCATAAAGTAGAATTGTAAGAGTATGTTGATTTTCCCATTTGTATTTTACTATTACAGAATCTTCTTGATATTGTGTATCATTTTTTGGTAGTTCTGCTAATAATGGTTCCTTGAAATTTATAATTTCTAAACGTGTCGCATAAGCCTTATGTATATCAACGTTATACATGATATACTGTATAAAGGAAAGGTTGGAATCAGCAAAATAACAGTTATAAATGCAAATATTTGCACGGCAAGGTTGCCCTACTTGACAAATAGGCGAGTTTGTTTGCAAACGTGTTGTATTGGTGGCTTGGTTTTTTTGCTCTATTGTTTTTGCATAAATATTATGTATTAATAATAACATAATAAAGAGTGTTTTATTGTTCATGTTAAGAATCCCCAAAATAATTGATAATAAATGTTTTAACTAACCTCAGACATAAAAAGAATTGCTTTTATTGTATTTAATCGAGGCAGTAGATGTTATGATTTTTTAAATGTTATACAACTCTGTTTGCAAAATGATGTTGAAATTATGTATCACCCATTAAAGCCGATGGAGACATTTGTTTGTTCATGCTCTTTCCTGATAATACATTGTTAATTTTATTGGCAATAAAATGATTGAGTGTTGTAAAGTGGCTAATAATTTCACCTACCGTATCTTGGGATAATTTAGCTTGCATCTCATTGCAGTGGGATTTAAATTCTTCTTCTGTAATACCAGCAGAATCTTCAAAGATTTCAATATATCTTCGCATAAGCTTTTGCTCTCTTTCTCTTTGTAGGACTTGCTGCATGATTTCATCATATGTTACCTGCAAGTCTGCAATTTTCATATCAAGAAGCTCCGATTTACTGTATATTCCGCTAATTTCTAAGATTTTTGCAACAAGCGTCCGTTTTTCTTTGGTATTATCATAAAATGGTTTATATTCAGTTTCTAAATCTTTACTAAGAAACTCTTGCATGATATTGAGTTTCGTTTCCGCCGTTAGACGTAAGTAGTCAAGTGTTTCAGGACTCTGATATTTCGTATGTAGTTTTGTAAGATAGGTAATATCATTTTTCATTTTTTCATAATGTGCTATTAAGGTTTCTCTTTCTTGCGATGGCAAATTTTCCAAGTCACTTTTTAAAGAATCCAAAATTTCATCTTGTACTCTTGCATATACGATAGCAATAATTTTTTGTAGTTTTGTATAGGATACAGGCATTTTGAGTTCTGCCATAAATGCAACTAAATCAGTAGGAGAATAAACATGCAAAAATTCATATAAGACCTCATAGACTTCATCAATGGTTTGTACTTGTTTTAAAACATCTATAACATCACGTTTTTTAGTATTGAGAATAGATTCTAGAAACTCTGAATCATGATTTTCTGTATCAAATAGACTATAATAATAAGATATGTTTTCTCGAATAGTCTTTTCATATTCTTGTTTTAATTCTTCATAGCTTAAATCTATTACATTATCTACACCATGTACTCGTAAATATTCTTTTACACCCACACTATCACGCATAAATATAATCCTTAGAGCCTTATAAAATGTTTAACGTAATTATACCATGTTCGATTTTAAATCATATATTTAAAAAATGTATTTCTATAAAACAATGCAAAAATATTGGTCGCGTATCGCGATTGTGTGTAGATATCTTAATGGATAAAATTTAAAAATTGATTATAATTTTTGTTGAATTACTATTTAAATAGTAATTCAAGATTTATGAGCAATATTTATATCTAGGTTTTTAGATATTTTTTATAATACTGTATTCTTTTTGATTGAATTTTGAATAAAGTTTTTAAAAATATAAAACTATTCTTCATTTTTATTTTAATAAAAATGAAGATATATAAAATTGTTATAATACTATTATTTTTATAATATTTTTTAATATATTATTATATTTATTATTATAAAAATCATTAATTATATTTTATGTTGTAACTTTTCTGAATCTAATGTCTGTTATTGTTTAAGTTTATTTTAAAGTATTTACTATATAATGTATCTATAACGTAAAATCAAATATATTGCTTTACTTAAGGATACAAAATGATTGATTTAGATACTATCCAAAATTTTCAACAACAAGGTCTTTATAATCCCAATAATGAACATGATGCTTGTGGTATTGGTGCGATAGCTAATATTAAGGGTATAAAATCTCATCAGCTTATTCAAGATGCTCTTACAATTTTAAAAAATATGGAACATAGAGGTGGGGCAGAGGAGAATAGTGGAGATGGAGCAGGTGTACTGATTCAAATTCCACATAAATTTTTTAAAACTCAAAATCTTGGCTTTGAGATTGGAGATGAAGGGGATTATGCATTAGGACAACTTTTTTTATCGCGTAATGAAGATTCGAAAAATAAAGGAATCACGTTTTTAACCTCTCTTATTAAAGAGTGTGATTTGGAGATGTTGGGTTTTCGGGAAGTTCCTATCAATCCCCTTATCATAGGAGAAACAGCAAGAAATGCTATGCCTTATATTGTGCAATTTTTTGTTAAACGACCAAAATGGATTGCAAAGGGTATTGATTTTGAGCGTAAGTTATATGTTACAAGACGTATTATTGAAAAAAAAGTAAGTCATATACCAAAATTTTATATTTCTAGTTTTTCATCTCGTACTGTAGTCTATAAAGGTATGCTTGTATCCACTCAAGTCAATGATTTTTATCTCGATTTTCAAAATATAAATGTGGAATCAGCAATTTGTTTAGTCCACTCAAGATTTTCTACCAATACTTTTCCAAGTTGGGAAAGAGCTCATCCTAATCGTTATGTTGTGCATAATGGTGAAATCAATACAATCAATGGCAATGTTGATGCTATGAAAGCACGAGAAGGTACATGCAGGTCTCAATATATAGATGACTTAAGTCAAGTTTTTCCAATTATTGCAAAGCCTAGCAGCGATTCGGCTATGCTTGATAATACCCTTGAATTTTTGATAATGAATGGCAGAAGTTTGGAGGAGGCTATTATGCTATTAATCCCAGAGCCGTGGGATAAAAATGAAAATATGGATAAGGCAAAAAAAGATTTTTATGAGTTTAATTCTACTTTTATGGAGCCATGGGATGGACCGGCATCGATTATATTTAGCGATGGTGTAGTAATGGGTGCTAGTCTTGATAGGAATGGATTTCGCCCATCTCGTTATTATGTTACTCATGATGACTTTGTGATTCTAGCAAGTGAAACTGGAGCCTTAAAGATAACAGAAGATAGAATCAGAGAGAAAAAGCGATTAGAACCCGGAAAGCTTTTATTGGTTGATACACAAAAAGGTCGAGTTATTTCTGATGAAGAGATTAAAATGCAATATGCTCATGCGAAACCTTATGCAAAATGGTTAAATAATCTTATTTATCTTGATAGCATAACTATGTCTGATATACAAGATGATACGCAATCTCAATATATTAAAAAATCAATAAAAACTTCAAATACACATAACATTGCAACACAACATAAATATAGGTGTCAAGAAACGGATTTAACATTAGAACACATTGCTACGTTGCAAAGGGCATTTGGATACAATTATGATGAACTGACTTTAGGTATTGAAGAAATGAGTAGAACCGGTAAGGAAATTTTAGCAAGCATGGGAGTGGACACTTCGATAGCACTTCTTAATCCAAATCCACAATCATTATTTAATTATTTCAAACAATTATTTGCTCAGGTTACTAATCCGCCTTTAGATGCAATGAGGGAGAAAATTGTAACGAGTTGTGTAAATTATATTGGGGCAGAGGGCAATCTTTTGAATCCCGATGAAAATAATGCACGACGCATTAGACTAAATCGTCCAATTTTAAGTAATGAAGATTTTTGTAAAATTCGAAGTTTGGAGCATAAAGGTTTTAAAAGTAAGAGTATTTCATTACTTTTTGACAAAAATTTGTTACATAAAGATATTTGCGGTGAGAGCAATCCCTTAGAAGAGGCTTTAGAGAGAATTTTTCTTGAAGCCAATCAAGCAATCGAGAATGGTATTGAAATCCTTATTTTGAGTGATAGAGGATTGGATTCTAACCAACTTTATATACCTAGTTTATTAGCAACTTCAGCGTTACATCATCATTTAGTTAGGACATCTCAACGTACGAAAGCTAGCATTATTGTAGAAAGTGCGGAGCCAAGAGAAATTCACCATTTAGCTTGTTTATTGGGATATGGTGCGACAGCTATTAATCCGTATTTGGTCTATGATTCTATTTATATGCTCATTAAACAAGGAAGATTATGTATAGATTATAATCTTGGTGTTGAGAATTTTATACAAGCAGCAACAAATGGTATTATTAAAATAGCATCAAAAATGGGGGTTTCCACATTGCAAAGTTATAATGGGGCACAAATTTTTGAAGCTTTGGGTATTAGTAAATCTCTCATTGATAGACATTTTACTGGAACTCAAACACATATTGAAGGTATTGATTGTGATGATATTTTAGAAGATGTAATGAAATTACATAGCAACGCTTTTACACAGTATGATATTGAATTTCAAGGGCATATTGCCATAGATAGTAAGAAATCTAAAAAACGAACACTAAGTTCCAAAGATGCTGATACAAATGTTTATAATCAGGCTTTTAATGAATTACTTACAGTGGGGCTTCATGGTTATCGTAGTGGTAAGTTTCTCTATGGGGAGTGCAAAGAAGAAAAAGAAGAACATCTTTATGACCCATTGATGATATACAAATTGCAAAATTCTTGTAGAAATAGCGATTATGAGGAATTTAAAAGATATACAGAGATTGTAGATTCTAAGGTTACCCATATTCGCCATTGTATGGATTTGGATTTTACTCAAGCTATTAGTATCGATGAGGTTGAAGGTATTGAATCTATTGTAAAGAGATTTAAGACTGGTGCGATGAGTTATGGTTCCATCTCTAAAGAGGCACATGAATGTCTTGCTATAGCTATGAATAGGATAAAAGGACAAAGTAATACTGGAGAAGGTGGTGAAGATGAGGCAAGATTTGAACCATTAAGTAATGGTGATAGCGTAAATTCTTCTATTAAACAAGTGGCAAGTGGGAGATTTGGTGTTAGTATTAATTATCTTGTTAATGCTAATGAGATTCAAATAAAGATTGCACAAGGAGCAAAGCCGGGCGAAGGTGGACAGTTGCCCGGTAAAAAGGTGTATCCGTGGATTGCTAATGCAAGAAATTCAACTCCGGGTGTAACGCTTATTTCACCTCCACCTCACCATGATATTTATTCGATTGAAGATTTAGCTCAATTAATTTTTGATTTAAAAAATGCTAATAGACATGCTAGGATTTCTGTGAAACTTGTGAGTGAAAGTGGTATTGGCACTGTTGCTGCTGGTGTGGCTAAAGCTGGGGCGGATACTATCCTTATTTCTGGATATGACGGAGGGACAGGAGCAAGCCCACGGACTTCCATTGCGAATGCTGGGACACCGTGGGAATTGGGATTGGCGGAAGTCCATCAAACATTAATTCTTAATGGGTTACGAGACAGAGTGAGATTGGAAGTTGATGGCAAACTCCTAACTGGCAGGGATTTAGCAATAGCGATTTTACTTGGTGCTGAAGATTTTGGATTTTCCACTGCACCATTGGTCGTTATTGGTTGCACTATGATGCGGGTATGTAATTTAAATACTTGCCCATTTGGCATTGCTACGCAACATAAAGAGTTACGAAAGAGATTCCACGGCAAACCAGAATATGTAGTAAATTTTATGCACTTCATTGCACAACACTTGCGTGAATATATGGCATTACTTGGTTTTAAAACTCTAGATTCTATGGTTGGACGTAGTGATAAATTGAAAAAAAGTGAGTCTTTGATGACACGTAATGTTATGATGCAACATCATGTTAGAGATTCTAGGTATCCTAAAAAGGCTTTTAAAATTAGTCTTGATAAGATTTTATATAATCCATTGATAATGAATAAAACTGCTGTGCACTTTATGGGATATAAAAAACTTGATTTAAGTATGAGCAAAGATGTTAGTGTGATTTTGCCTCAAGTTAAATCTGCTATTACTAAAAATAAAAAGGTGCATCTTGAGCTTGAAGTGAGTAATATAACAGGTAGGACACTTGGGACAATTTTGAGTTCTGAAATCACTAGAATACACGGTAAAAAAGGATTGTGTGATGATAGCATTACAATTGTTACACATGGTAATGGTGGAAATAGCTTTGGGGCATTTTTAAATCATGGAGTAACACTTAGAGTTATAGGTGATGTGAATGATTATCTGGGTAAAGGGTTAAGTGGTGGTAAAATTATTGTGCAAAAATCACCTTTAGCTACGTTTGATGCCGCACAGAACATTATCGCAGGAAATGTATGTTTATATGGTGCGATTGAGGGAGAGGTATATTTAGATGGTATTGCTGGTGAACGTTTTTGTGTGCGAAATTCAGGTGTTAGTGCCGTGGTTTTAGGAGTTGGCCAACATGGTTGTGAGTATATGACTGGTGGTAAGGTGGTTGTCTTAGGTAATATTGGCAGGAATTTTGGTGCTGGTATGAGTGGTGGAGTTGCATATATTTATGGTAAGCATAATACAAAATATGTTAATAATGAGTTGGTTGATATTAGAGAGTTGGATTCTCAAGATTCTGAAACTTTAGAATCTCTTATCAAACAACATGCCATCTATACGGAATCTGTAATATCTAAAAATATTTTGGAACATTTTAATAAAAATGAGTTTTTTAAAGTTATGCCTAGAGATTATGAAACAATGCTGTTAGCTATACAAAAACACCGAAACGATGAAAATCCAATTTTAGCTGCTTTTCATGAAGTGGTGGGTCATTAACTTTAGTGATAATATTTAATGGAATTGTTGTATTAATTTCTTTTTTTAAGTAATGAATGCAATTGTTATTCTTTAAATGGTTTAAAGTATATGCTGATACGATAAAACTTATAGAAATATGACAGAGGTTTTTGGAATCTTACATGGTTAGTGTTATTGGGTATTTATCTCTACAATGTAATGTTTTTTACGTAAAATGTTTGTAGAGATTCCGTTCACATTATGATATTTTATTGAATCTCGCTATCTAAAAAGCAGGTATAACTTCTCCTTTATACGTATCCTCAATAAATTTTTTGACATCAGCACTTTGCAGAGTATTTTTAAGCTCTATAATGTCAGATTTATTTTCATCACCGGCACGTACTGCGATAATATTGGCGTAAGGAGAACGTGCATCTTCTAGTAGAATAGCATCTTTGGCACTAAGTCCTGCTTGCATAGCAAAATTACCGTTGATTATCGCTATATCTACATCATCAAGGGTTTTTGGTAAAAGTCCTGCTTCAATATGTTTGATTTTCAATTTTTTTGGATTTTTCTTAATATCGTGTTCTGTTGTACCAAGATTTTTTGAATCTTTTAATGTTATAATGCCATTATTATGCAAAAGTATTAAAGCTCTTGCTCCATTGCTTGGATCTGATGGGATACTGACTATGGCACCATTCTTTAATTCTTCAATTTTTTTGATTTTTTTTGAATAAATTCCAAGGGGTTCTACATGAATTTGTGCGATACTCACAAGATTAAGATTTTTATCTTTATTTATTTTTTGCAGATATGGTAAATGTTGCATAAAATTCGCATCAAGGGACTTGTCAGCAAGTGCAAGATTTGGTAATACATAATCTGTAAATGGGACAATTTTTAGCATGATTCCTTTTTTCTTTAATGCCGGTTTAATAAATTCTAAAATTTCTGCATGGGGCGTTGGAGTAGCACCAACTTTTAGCTCACTAGCAAGAGTAACATACGTATTCAAACAAACGACCAAACATATAAAACATTGTAACATTTTTTTTATCATATAATCTCTCCTTATAGTTAAAGTATATTTTGAAATCATTGTCAAAACTAATGGTGAATAGAAATAGGGATAATTTCCCCTTTGTATTTTGCTACAATATAATCTGATACTTCTCTACTTAGCAATATCTCTTTAATTGTAAGAATATCTGGGTTATTCGCATTATCCCTACGTGCTACAAAAATATTTGCATAGGCGGATTTCCCATTTTCATGAATAAGAGAATCTTTAATGCTTAATCCTGCTTGTACTGCAAAATTACCATTAATAACTGCTGCATCAACGTCATGTAATGCACGAGATAACATTGGTGCTTCCACGGGTTTAAATCGTAATTTCTTCGGATTCTTTTTAATATCGTATTCATTTGCATGAATATTTGTAGAATCTTTTAAGGTAATAATCCCATTATCGTGCAATAAAATCAAGGCACGTGAATAATTCGTTGGGTCATTTGGTAAAGCTATAATGGCTTTTTGAGGAATATTGTGAATTGTTTTATATCGTTTAGAATACAATCCTAATGGGACAACATAAATGGGTGCAATGCTGACTAAATCAAGATTTCTATCTTTACTCATTTTGTCTAAAAATGGCTTGTGTTGATATAAATTGCAATCAAGCTGTTTATCGTTGAGTGCGATATTTGGCATAATAAAATCTGAAAAATTATGTATTTTTATTCTAACTCCACGTTTCTCTAATATTGGTTTGGCAAATTCCAAAACCTCACTTGCAGGTACAGGCATTGCTCCAATCTTTATCTCACCTGCATATACTTTTGTGTAATAAACCACACTAAAGATAACTGTTACTGCTTTTAATAGAGAAAGTATATTGTATCGAATTACATGTGATGACAAAATGTATCTCCTAATTCGTGCTTTACCATTTTTATTTTATAGAATCTGTCATACTGTGTTAGCGTAATAAAGACTATGAAAAATAATGTAATATTATATCATAACTCTCATGAATTATCAAAAAATTATAAGAATTATATAAAAATTATTAAATTCAAATATTGATTAATTTCATTAAATTATTTAGTGAAATTAATATTATATTTACAAGTTAAAGATGTGATGAATAGAGGCAATGCAAAAATCTGACTTTTATTATTGATTATAATGATTCTATGAGGTTAAGTATTTCATCGGGAGTAATTAGTTTCATGCAATTATGATGTTGTAGTGGACATACCCTTTTTTTACATGGTACACATGGCAATTTTTTTTGCACTGCTATTGTGGAATCTATGTAGTAATAATCTCCTTGTTGCATAACGGCATTCGTACTCCATGGACTACACCATGCAAGTGGCATTGGTCCAAAAATAATAATGCTTGGAATCTTTAAGGCTTTGGCAATATGAGTTGCACCACTATCATTACCAAGATATATGCTACATTCATTCATCGAATTAATAAGTTCTGGTATGGTTGTTGTCCCACTTAAATCATGAATATATTGTTGATATTGTGTATCTAGCATTTGTATGGCATTTTGATAAATTGTTGCATTTCGTTTAACCTCATGACTTGTGCCATATATACGTATTTCATATCCATGTTTAACAAGGCTAATGATTGTTTCTACAAAATATTGTGCTAACCACATTTTTGATTCCCCGTAATTTGCACCCGGACTTATTGCGATTATTTTTTTATTGTGCAATCTTTTAGTAGTAATATGTGTAAATATTTTAAGTTCTTTAGCTTCATAAAACAAAATATTTTGTGCCATATTTGCATGAATATTATAATGTGGATGTTTTTTTATACTGTTCATTATAGAATCATCTTTAAGTCTTTCTTCATAAAAACTTGGCGGTAAAATTGCCAGCAATAAATTAATATAGCTCAATACTTGATGATTGCATAAAGGCGGACGTCCACTTGAAAATTTTACAGGATGTGTAAGCAAAAATTTACGCATACCAAAAATATTTTTATCTCCATATCCTACACGTTGTTTTGCAGAAATTTTTGCTAACAACAATGCAGAAAAAAAATTATTTTGTGCAGTAATAGCGTAATCAAAAGTTTGTATTTTTTGTTCTTGTGCATAGCGATTGATTTGACGTGCTAGATTGTCTGTTGCTCTTAGTCTTTTAAAAAAACCTTTTTGTGCTTTTGTTGTATCGGCAAATATTTTAATAATATAATGGTTTTGACTAAAAATGCTTGTGCTTAGGGCATTACCAATTATAACAAATTTTGCTTGTGGGAAGACCCTATGCAATAATGATAGAGTGGGCGTAAACATAATGGCATCACCTAGCCAATTTGGAAGTTTTATTAAAAAATACATTGCATATGCCTTATCTATTCAGATTTATAGAATTATTATTACTATATATTGAATTTATAGGATTTTAGATAACGTTGTATATAGTAGTATAGTCTTACTTTAATGAGAATAGATGTGTTTGTGTGGTATCCACGGTGTTTTTATTATTTATCTTATCGTTGCAAAGCTATTGTTTTATATGCTTTCGTGTAATAAGGTGGATATTTGTAGTTCATTAATGCGATTCGTTTATGAATTTGAATAGAAAGTTTATAGTGTTACAAGGGGTTGTAGAGTGCTTCAAGTATAATTTTTAAGAATTATTGCGTATTTAGTATTCTAAAATGAATAGTGTTCTTTAATTTCTAAGAAACTAGAATAAAATTACTGCATAATGCGATATTGATTCTATTATTGCAGATATGATTATGAGGTTCAATAAATAAGATTCATAAGCTATTACTTTTATTAAACAATGTTCTATATATTTTTTTACATACATTTCGTATGGCTTTATGTGGATAGAGAATTTGATATATTTTTTTTTCTAATTTTGCTATTTTTGCATGACTTTCAAGAAATTGTTTCTCCAATGTTTTACCAAGATGCAGTGTGTAATCATAAAATTCTGTTTTTTTAAGTTCTAGTTCACGATTTTTTAACTCTTCTCTAAATATTGGGGTTTGTAGGGCTGCTTCCCACCAAAGAGTGCGTTGCACAAAAAAATATGCGGGCGTGTAATTCTGTATGTATTGTGTAGCATTATTCCATGGTTTGGGTCCACAAAAATGGTAAATTTTACAATGTGAAATTGCTATTTTATACTCCTCTGTGTTAAAATTACTGTGTATGTTTTGATTATATATCCCCTCTACAAATACATTCCACTCCAATCCCAAAAATACTACTTTATCTTGTATCACTCTATGTAGGGCATCTTGGTCTGCTGTGGGAAGTTTGTAATGCTTTGCTATATCAAGACACCGTTTTTCCACATCATATTGTCTCCATGCTTTGAGATTAATAAGTAAAAAGCCAGAGTTGAAATAGTAGTTACTATTTATTGTAAAAGAGGGGAGATGGATATATTTTTCACGTGGAATAAGCACACGATTGTTATGCCATGCAGATACATCAAGCACCGCCCCTACAATATTTTCTCCTAAATCGATACTAAAGCATTCTCGTATATCACCTTGTGCTAACATATCGGTATCAAGATAGAGCACTTTCTCTATTTCCTTTGGTAGAAATCTTGCTAAAAGTAATCTATAATAAGCCGCATAGCCTTGATGTTCTCCAAAAGTATTACACCCCTCAAACTCCTTATTATCAACAATATGCACTTGTATACTACAAGGATATATGCTACTTAATTC
>CASFZH010000055.1 GCA_949299115.1 uncultured Helicobacter sp.
TCGCCCAATGTTTTCATTAATAGCTTTCCCCATAGCTCCTAATTCGTCGTTTGCACGGATTGTGATGAGACTCGGTTTTACATTTTCGTGGTTTAGGAATTTAAAGAAAGTTTGCAAGTTTTCCAAGATTGTAGTAACTCGACTGCTAACGAATTTTTTTACAAAAACCCATAGTAATAGGGACAAGACTATAAGAATAATTACACACACAATAATCATATTAATTCGTAAGTTTTGTAATGGAGCATAGATAACACTTATAGGCGTAGTTACAATCATTGCCCAACGTGTGCTTAAATCCTCATAACCAATTTGGAATGATAACACTGTGGCTAAAGATTCCACTTGAGAATCATAGGGATAATAAAGAAGTGTGCCATTTGTATTTTTTTGTATCATATCGATTAAGTTATTAACACTTTCATGTTTATTAACATCTTGTATAGAGCGACTTATAATGGAATTATTTTTATGTATTGTTATAAGCCCTTCATTATTTGTTACAAACCGCATATCACCTTTGTATAAATCAAATTGAGAATCTAATACCTCATTGCTTATCATTTTAAGGTCTACAATTGTTCCCAATATTGCCACAATCTCACCTTGTTTATTTAAAATTGGCATAGCCATATTTGCACCAATGAAACTTTTATTATTAAGATTTATTTGTAAAGGATTGCCTATTGCGGATTTTTTAGTTTTCAAGGCTTTTTGTATTGCAGGGAGTGATACGATGGTGTCATCTGCATGAATTATTTGTATTCTATTTCCTACATCATTGTGGTTATCTGCAAGAAGCGTGATAAATTGACCATTTTTTGTAATAAAACGTTTATCCATCTCCAATAAATCCGTATTTGGATTTGGTATATATAAATATGCAAAACTTGTCCAATTGGATGCCTTTAGCATTCCTTCAATAGCGGGCAAAGAATTGAGTACAAATGCTGTATTGTTTGATTGTTCTGCTCGTATGTTTAATACATTATTTGTAACAAGAAGTGTGGAGATAACTTCATTAAATTTACCTTGAATATAATTTGCATATCGTTGTGCACTTGTTGCTAAAAGGCTTTTTACGTTTCGTTCTAATTCGCTTGTTACTTGCTTGTTTATAACTATGCCCAATATGGCTATACCAATAACTATGACAAGTGTAACAACAAAAATTACTTTTGTGCCAATTTTTAAATTACTAAAAAAAACCATCATACCTCTTTTGTAAAAATAATTAAAGCTGAATTGTACCAAAGTATTATATTTAACAAAAAAAAAAAAACGATTTTAATAAATGAAAATTATAAAAAAATATTGTTTTTTACTAAAAGTAGCAATATACATAGCATTATTTAATAATAATTCTATGTATTAGAATATTTTTCTAAAAATCGTGTTATTAATTTTTTGTTTGTACAATATATTCATTGATTCATAGCTGTGTGGTCTTATTATTGAAGAATAATAAGAAATTATTTATAATTGTTGATGTGGTTTTTATTAGAATTGTTTTAAACATATTGAACATAAGTTAATATTGGCATATATTTTAATTATAATAAAATAATATATAAACAATTGAACAAGATATATCATTATGGAATCTTATCTAAACCGTTTATGCAATACAATAAAATATTTTGATAATATGGAAATTAATTTAAATTGAATGGTGGCTATTATCATTTATGATATTATTGTAAGTATTTACATTGATTAAATAAAATTAATATACAGTCATAGTTATAGAAATAGGAATTCTATAAAATAATTCCAAGGGCAATAAGCAATGTGTCATTTGTATATTGCAGAAAATACAAATGACACATTCATTTCGTTAAGAGTAAATTTATATTTCATTCTTTACAATACTTTATCCTTGTCAGCATCAAAATATTTTTGTAAAATCAACAACACACATATAATGCTGACAAGGGCATATGAAAGAAAATTATCTTTATCTATAAAAAAACAAATGGTTGTACAAAAAATACCAATAAAAATCGGTGTATAATTATTTTTATTCTTAAGATTCTCATATAAAAGAACACTAAAAGTCGCAGTAACAATGAAATCTAATCCTTTAATTTCACGGATAAAAGCAATGTGATTGCCTAGCAGTGTTCCACCTACACAACCAATAATCCAATATATATGATTAAGCAACGAAATGTAAAACATAACTTTTTGATTATGTGATTCTAAAAAGACAAAATTATTGGAATCAGTAACTTGGAATTTAGCTGTATTATCATAAGATTTGGGATTTATCATGTTGTTTGTTTGAGTTGAGTTGCGTTGCAGTCTCTGTTCTCGTAAATTTAGCATGGCGAATGTTTCATCAGTAACACTGAAAATGAGGTACCATTTTCGCCAACCATGAAACTTGTAACGTTTAAGGCTTGCAATAGCATAAAAAAATTGTCGTGCATTAATGCTCAATGCAATGATTATAATATTAAATAAAGGTACATTCCCAGCAAGCAGTGAAACGGCAACATATTGCATAGCCCCAGCATATATCACACATGACATGAGAAAACTAATCCATACATTATAGCCTGCATTTGCCATCATGACTCCAAAAACACCTCCCATTACAATATATGTCGCCATAATGGGAAAACTATATGGTAAAGCTTCTTTAAATGGGTGTTGAATTTTCATTGACTAATACCTTAAAATTATGAAATTTTAATAATTATACTATAATATTGAATTAAAAATACTTTTGAAAAATGGATATTGGTAACAATATGTAAGCTTTTGGATACGCATTAGAGTAGTTTTTCTATGGTTTATACAATATGCTACCATATTGATACTTTAGTGTTAGAAACCCAACATTATTTGCAGATTCCAAAATATTTTTTGCTTTTGCATAAGTTGTAATGATGCAAGGTCTTGTGGTGATAGCAAAGAGTTTTTTGAAATATTGTCTATCCCAAAGTTCGGGATTACTTAATTGACTAAATGGATCTTGAAAAACAATATCAAAGAATCCATTTGGAAAAGATTCCAAAATATTAAGAGCATTTCCGTGTAGAAAATAGAGGGTTTGTGTTGTATTGCCATATCTCATAGATGTGATAAGTTGGGCTAGAATTTTATGTGCATGCGGTATATTATGATAATGAAAATGTTGCAATGTTTCAAGCAAAAAATCTTGTTCAGGTGAATAGATTTCGCAATTTTTGAAAAATTTTAAAGCCAGCATGGCATTATAACCCAAACCAAAACATATATCTAAGATTCTAATGGGACGATTAAGTTGGCTTGTGTATATATAAGATAAAGGCGACTTGGTATTTACTATGTTGGCATAATTGTTTATTTGTGTATGCAATGTGGTTATGTATTCTGTAAAATGTGGAACTTGCGATAAAAAATAATCTTTAAAAATGATATTTTTATGATAAGAAAATTGTAAAAATAGAAAAGCTGGAATAATATGCTTCAACATGGTTTCACTATAAGCCCCCAAACTTTTAGAGTGATAGCTTTGAGCATATTTAGTATTATAAATACTAAAGCTAGAATCACCACCTTGCACGATATTTGCAATCGAGTGATTAGATGTTTGTATCATTGTAATCAATTGTTAATTCTGATTTATAAATACTATAAAACCATCTATTTTTTCATACGTTGATAGAAATCATTCGTCGCACGCACAAATCCATCAAGGCTTCCACAGTCATAGCGAGTGCCTTTGAATCGATAGCCAATAACGCGTCCCAATTTTGCTTGTTCAAGTAAAGCATCTGTGATTTGTAATTCACCATTAATACCCGGTTTTGTCATACGTAAAATATTAAAAATATCTGGTGTCAAAATATATCTACCAATAATAGCAAGATTTGAAGGGGCATTATCTTTATCTGGTTTTTCAATCATTGATTTTACTTTATAAACCCCATTTTCTAATTCATCGGCTTCGATAATACCATATTTATGAACTTCATTTGTATCAACCTCCTCAATTGCTACAATAGAGCAACGATATTTTTCATACACTCTCATCATTTGAGTTAAAACCCCTTCATCATTATTGAAACATAAGTCATCGGCAAGAATCACGGCAAAAGGATTCTTTCCGACAAGAGATTCGCCTGTTAGAATAGCATGTCCTAATCCCCTCATCTCCTTTTGTCTTGTATAACTAAATGTAGCGGTTTCCATAATATTACGGATTTCTTGCAATAGATTTTCTTTTGAGGTGTCTTTAATTTGATGTTCCAATTCATAACTAATATCAAAATGATCTTCTATACTCCTTTTCCCACGTCCTGTGACAATTGCCATTGTTCTACAGCCCGCATCAAGTGCTTCTTCAACGCCGTATTGTATAAGTGGCTTTGTCAAAATTGGCAACATTTCTTTTGGCATAGCTTTTGTAGCAGGAAGAAATCTTGTTCCATAGCCAGCAGCAGGAAATAAGCAGGTTTCTATCATGTTTAACTCCTTTATTAATGTATTCAGTTATTCATATCAGAGGAATACAATTATACAAAAGTAAATTAAAAATTCATAAAATCTTAAGAATATATCATTATTTTTATACACCACGAAACGTACATATTTGACACATATATGGCAAATGTGTAGCAGTTTGTTGTGCATGCTGAAAATCAAGAAAACGACGTGATTGCAAAATGTGTGCAAAACTTTGTGTTTTTAAATCCCCCAAACATAAATTTCCTCTTGCATCAAGGCAACAAGGTACAACAATTCCATTAGCAAGAATACCAAGTTGTTTAATAGAACCATAACAATGTGGAATCTGTGTTTTTGCATTTATACTATGTGTGTAGGTATCATTTGTTTTTGACATGTATGTGGTGTTTGTTATTTTACTTTTATTTATCATTTGTGAGTTTGTATGCCATGTAAATTTTTTATGAAAACGTAGAAAAAGATGTTGTTCTAGACGTATACGTCTTTTGGAGTTTTGCCATATTGCATTTGGAAATCTTTGTAAAATATAATCATATTGTTGGTGATTAAAAAGACGTAAATTCATATAAATATTTGCATGATTTTCTTGCAAATATTTATAAAGAGCAAATATAGTATCGAAATAATGTAGAATATAGTTTTCTTGTATAGTAGTGCCATAAGCAATCTGTATATTTCTTTGATTGTTTTTGTCATACAATGCATCAAGGGAAAAACTAATTTGGTGTATATTGTTACGACAAAGTATTGGAAAGTGTTTATGTTGCAAATAAATGCCACTACTTACAATATCAAGATATATTTTTTTTTGTTCTGCAATATCTAAATATGTTGCGAGGTTATCAATACAGAGAGGGTCACCTAAAATATGTAGACTGACAAGCCTTGTTTTGTTTTGAATCTGACTTGTAATAGTATCAAACAATGCAAGAGGCATAAGTCCTCTTACTGCTTTTTTTGGCTTACAGAATGAACATTTTAAATGACAAATATCACTTAATTCAAGATAGATTTTATAAAATTTCATAATAAACCTAGCTAAAAATTAGATATATTACAATGTCATAATCGCAAATACCTAAAGTACAATGGAATGTAGATTCTTAAATATAACAAATACTTCAGCAACATTATTATAAATTACCATTAATATAAGTACTGAATAGAAACAGATTGTAAAAAGATTTATAGCCAATGTGATAGAACGTTATAAATCTACATTTCTAAGGATTTTGCAACATATTCTTCGTATTTTTTGATTTGTAAATCAAAGACACGAATCATATTCGGTAAATTCTTTTGGATTCTACGTAATGCGGACAGATGAATTTTGAGCGGATTGCCCCAAACCGGATTTGGCTTCACAATAGCATCAATTTGTTTTTGACACGCTTCAATAGCTTTATTAAGTATGCTTGATAAAGAACGTAATTGTGTGAGATATTCTTTTGCATTTTTTATTTTTGTTTCCATAAGGTTTTTTTTGTTAGAGAGTTTGAGATTAACTTTTTCTTGAATTTTTTTAAAATCCTCTTCTTTTTCTCTAACCTCTTGTGATTTAGATTCCAAAATATCTTTAGTTTGTTTGAGTTTGTTTTCAAGTGCATTTTTTGCCTCTTGAATCTGTCCTTCAAGATTTAATCGTATTTCTTTGTATTGTTCTTCTTTTGCTTTTACTTCTGTGATTTGAGATTCTAATCCTTCTCTTCTATCATTTGTTTTTGCATCTTTAAACTTGTTTTCCAAGATTTCTCGTTGTTCTTTAAACTCATTTTCTTTGGATATAGCAATTTTTAGTTTTTCATCAAGTGCATCTTTAACAGATTTGAATGCCGAACGTTTGAGTTGTGCTTGTGCAAGTTGTGTCTCTTTTAAATCTATTTCTTGATTTTGTATTTCCTTGAAAGCTTTTTCTTTAGCTCGTAATTCTTGTAAATCTTGCTGCATATCATCATTTGTATGTTGTTCTAAGAGGTTTTGATATTGTTCATAAAAGTCACTAATTTTAACAAAAATGTCATGGGGTGGTGTGCTTGGAGATGAAATATAAGGCACATAAAACATATATTCAAGGTTAGGAATAAGAGATGCGTTGCTTTGGTATTGTGCGGCAAACTTTTCTCGACATTGTTTTTCATAATCTTCATCATGAAAGACGAATGTTGGTAAATCTTCATTTGATAGGCTTGAACAAATTGTAGCTTCTAGGTATTTTACCCCGCTAGACCAATCACGCAAACAATAATAAAACATACCAAAATCGATAGGAGTTATTTCACGCCTGCCATTAATAATCAAATTTACGGCTAGGAGATGCAAAAAGTCTTTAAAACGTTTATCTGAAATATTATTGAGCTGTTTTCCAATGTTATCCTCTTCATCTAGTAGTATATCATTTGTTAAATCTCTTGTTGGATTTGCATGTGTTACAAGCGATTCAAGAAAATCAATGGCTTTTGTCTTATTCTCTTCATTCCAAAATTGATTGAAATCATAGTCTTGAAAAAACTTTTTAAGCTTTTGTGCTTCTGGCATAAGCTGTCTAAGTTTTGTAAGCACAATATTATTTTTTTGAGTAAATAAATATTCATACAAATGATCACTACTGCTATGATTGCCTAATGTGCAGTATGCTGTATATTTGTTCATTTTATGTTTGTTTTTTAGAGTATTGGTGGTAACGTTTGCCTTTGCTTTAATAGGGCTTTCTCCAAATAAAGCTTGAAAACGATTTTGAATGTCTTTTGCATCATCATGCCCATATAAAAAAAGAGATTTATTGCTTAACGTGCAAAGCAAAGCTAAGCGAACTTCTTCTTCACGTCCATATAAGCCTTGATTCAGAATAATTTCCAATTTTTCAATTATTTCTTTCACAGCAAATTCCTCCCACTGCTAATAACTCGATTTACAATAATATCAAAATTGGACTTATAATATACTGAATCTTTTACGAACTTTGACTGTATTTAAGATAGACGAATCTATGCTTAAATAATATGTTCTATGTTTTAGGTATTATGTTATGAGGCAATTTGATTCTGTGAAGATGTGTTACCCATCATAGTAAATGGATTGATATTTCCTTCAAAAGGATTACCGTTTGTGTTCGAATCTTGTGTAATAGCAGGATTTGTTGATTCTACAAATGGACTTACCATTGTACTATTTTCTTGTGTCATTTCTTGTGGTGGTACAATGTATTGCTGTTTTTGCAAGGAATCTTGTTCATTGATTTCTGGTGTTAATGGCTTAAGATTTTGGTTATGGGCTTTTGCCTCTAATTCTGCTGCTACGCTTTCTTTTTTAAAGTCATTTGGTTGTATTAATGGTTTTGAGAGTTTATCAAGCTGCTCTTGGTCTAATTGTTTGCCTTTTTCGGCAGCATCAAACATTTTTTCATATTTTTTGCGTTCTTGTGCTTTTTGAGCCTCTTGTTTTGCTCGATCTTCTGCGGCTAAGGTTTCTTCGTCTTGATACTCTTCTGCTGCCAACTTATCTTCTCTTTCTTTTATTATCTTATTATATTTATCGCTTAATGATTCTGTTTTAAAGTCATCTTCATAAGCACTCATAGCCTTCTGTGCTTCAGTTTTGATGGTGTCGATTGATTTATTGCTGCTTTCTCCACGTGGATAAAATTCTAAAGCACTTTGCACTGGTAAGATATTGTCTCCTAAACGCATAAGAGGTGTGCCTTTATCATAGATAATGCTTTGCACTTCTCCTCTACCAATACGAGTTTCATCGTATTGTTTTGTATCTGGATTAAGATTGTAATGTGCCTTTACTTGATAGCTCCCGGGATCTACTATATTGCCCTTTGAATCTTTACCATCCCATGTAAAATCAATATATCCTTGCATACCATCTTTATCGTGCAGTGAAATTGTTTTTACAATTTCGTTCGCAGGGCTTATGATTTCAATCACAGGGCTACCTTTTGAGGCATCAATTTTATTATCAAAATAAAGACTGAAATGGTTTGTCCCACCACCAGCAACATTTAATCCCATAATATCAGTTTCCGCAATTTTTCCTATCATAGCAACTGCGTTAAGATTATTGGCTCTTATACCTTGTGCGGCAGCTTGTGTATTTTCCTCCATACCCATATTTAACATTTCAAGAGATTTTTTCATATCTTTTTGAAAATCTTGCAATGCTTTGTTGGTTTCTTGTGAAGCTTTCATTGCTTGTGCTACTTCCTTCATAGTTTTTTTATTTTCTTCTTGCATTTCAACTTGTGTAAGCTGTGCAGTTTGTGTGATAATTTTATCGGTTTCCATAGGAGAAGTAGGGTCTTGATTTTTTAGTTGTTCTAAAAAAAGTTTCATAAATGCATCTTTGTCAAGTCCATTTGCAATTTGAGTGCTTTCTTTTTTCTTTTCTCGTGATGCGGTTGCACCTGTTATTTCACCTAAATCAACTGCCATATCGGTATCCTTATCCTAAACTCTAAAGTATTCCTTTAATTTTCGAGAGACAAGCATTTTGTGTTCCTTTGAGTAGCGATATACAATAAATTGTGGTATTATTTTCTATATAACTTTATAATTTTTCTCATTTTCAAATATAGCGAGATTTTTCGTTATAATACTTTTATATCATCTTAAATAGTATTGTATGCATATAAATAGTGCTAAGGGGTAGTATGGATAATGTCGGTATTTTATTCCAATTTAATTCTTACGGAGAAAGTCATGGTAGCGGTATTGGTGGTGTAGTCAATGGTATGCCAAGTGGTATTTATATTGATGAAAGTTTTTTAAAAGTAGAGATTATGAGACGCAAAGGTGGTGCAAAATTTACTACTCCACGTAAAGAAGAAGATGATTTTGAGATTCTAAGCGGCGTATTCGATGGATATAGTACAGGTATGCCCATTGGTTTTTTTATTCCCAATAATAATACGAGGAGCAAAGATTATAGTCAAATTAAAGATGTTTTTCGTCCATCACATGCTGATTTCACATATCATCATAAATATGGAATCAGAGATTATCGTGGTGGTGGTCGAAGTAGTGCAAGAGAGAGTGTAGCACGTGTCTTTGCTGGAGGATTAGCAAAATTACTTTTAAGAGAATTTCATATTGAGATTTTTAGTGGTGTAAGTGGCATTGGTGAGGTGTGTTCAACCAATACTTTCAGTATAGAAGATTTTAAGGAGGCAAGAAACAGTGAGATTTTTGCTCTTGATAAAACGTTAGAAAAAGCACAGAAGCAAGAAATCCTTACTGCAAAGCGTAGAGGTGATAGTGTAGGGGCTAGAGTTGCAATATGTGTTACAAATGTTCCAATTGGCTTGGGTGAACCGCTTGGGTATAAGCTTGATTCCATACTTGCAAGAGATTTAATGGGATTAAATGCGGTAAAGGCAGTAGAAATTGGCGATGGCATACAATCAAGCCGACGATACGGGTCCCAAAATAATGATTATATGGATAAAAATGGTTTTCTTAGTAATCATTCTGGCGGTATTTTAGGTGGAATTTCAAATGGTAATCGCATTATTATTACAGTATACTTTAAGCCCACACCGAGTATTTTTGTAGCACAAAATACACTTGATATATATGGCAATGAAGTGATGTTGAAATTGCAAGGTAGACACGATCCATGTGTTGGAGTACGTGGTAGTGTGGTATGTGAAAGTATTGTGGCATTAGTCATGGCTGATATGTTGCTCTTGCATACTACTTCAAAACTTAGTAATTTGCAAAAAATTTATGGAATCAATACAACTCTTTCTTAATCTAATTTGATTTCTCGATTCTCATTTTTATTTTCATAGAGTGTTAAAGTTTCTATATTGTTGTTTTTCAAGCTTAGATTCTACAAGTAGCTTCTTGCAATATGTTTATGAAAATACAATACACTTAAATACTACATGTGAGATTTTTAGTCGCTTTTAATACCTTAACCTTATATTGATATTGTGCCATAGCATAGATTATTTCAGTGATTACAATGTAATTTTTATAGCAATGCAGTGAAATAAGTGAGATTTCCACACCCAATCACATCTAGCATATCTTATATTGCAAATAAAATATTTATTTTAGTGTTAATTTGTAACATATTTATTAGTTTCTGCTTAATTTTAGGAAAGAAAGTAATTACGTAATATCAAACGTAGAAAATAATGGTATCCTAGAAAATAGAGGAAGTGATGTTTTTACTTGTGTATATAAAGGAGGAGTTTGGTATGAAAAATATTAAAATAGAATTTAGACTTGGTATTATGTTCTCCGTATTATTTCTTATTACCATAGGAATCATCGGCGTATTAGCCTATCAACTCAATCGCGAAGCACGTGATATAATAGAGCATAGTTTAGAATCTACGATTGAAAATCAATTGCGTAATCAAGTGGACTTTATGGCAAAGTTACTGCGAGAAGCTGTTAAGAACATACCAGATGTCAAGCAAAAAGAAGAAAAAATTAATCAGCTTTTAGCATACGCAACTTTTGAATCTGATGAAAGTGGATATTTTTTTGCTTATCATGATTATACGGCGATAGGTTACCCATATTATATGCAAGAAAAAATTGGGCAGGATTTATACAATCATCACGATCGTAATGGATTTTATCTTATCCAAGAGTTACATAAAGTTGCTCAAGAAGGTGGAGGCTTTGTGCGATATATATGGCCAAAAAAAGTTGATGATAAACTTATTGATACTCCAAAAATTTCATATGCTAAAAAAGTCTTGGAACAAGAGAATATTTGGATAGGTACAGGAGTATATGTAGACCAAATAGATGGAATTGCACAGCAAATTGATGAAGAGTTTGCACAACACATAGTTTATATAAGTATTATTGGAATCATTGCATATATGGCAATTTCAAGTTTACTTGGTTTTTTTATTGTGCGTGGGTTAGTAAATTCTATTGCTATGGTTAGCATTGGTTTGACAGAGTTTTTTAGATTTTTGCGTAGAGAACAAAGTGTAGTAAAGCCAATTGCACTAGTTAGTAGGGATAGGCTTGGCACAATGGCAAAACTTATTAATCAAAGCACCAAAGATATAGAATCGCAAATTAATAGCGATAATATAGCAATTGATAATGCTATAGATACCCTTAGAGTTGTGCAAGAAGGTGATCTTAGTAGACGAATAAAAGCTATGGGGGCAAATCCACAAGTTAATGAACTCATTGCACTTTTTAACACTACGCTTGAGCAACTACAATACAAAATTGGCACACATTTACCAACTATATCTAAGCTTATAGAATCTTACAATCATTGTGATTTTTCACCTATTTTGGAAAATGCTAATGGTGAATTTGAAAAAAGCATCAATGTGCTAGGTAATGAAATACGTAATATGTTGCAGATTTCTCTAGATACAGCGAAAAAGCTGGAGTATGATTCTAATACATTGAGCACTGAGGTAGAGAATCTAATGAGTACAAGTTTACAACAGACACAATCTCTTAAAACCAACACAGAACACATAGAATCTGTGTCTATCGCTATACAGGGTATTAATGCCTATTCTAAAGAGGTTATCGAACAAACTCAAAATATACGTAATATTGTGGGCGTGATACAAGGAGTTGCTTCGCAAACTAATCTCTTAGCTCTTAATGCAGCCATAGAAGCAGCAAGAGCAGGAGAACATGGCAGAGGCTTTGCGGTTGTAGCAGATGAAGTACGGAAGTTAGCTGAATGGACGCAAAAAAGTCTTAGTGAGATTGAAACAAATATCAATATTTTGGTAGAGAGTATTGATAAAACAATGAAAGAAATTGTTACACAAAGCGAAAGTATACAACAAATTAATGAATCCATGCAGCTTTTGGAATCTGGTAATCAAAACAACGCACAAGCTGCACAGAATATACATCAAATTGCACAACGTGTGGTAGGTTTGATAGATTCTATAAATGAAAATATAGCGAATAAAAAGTTTTAGTACACACCATCGATTTGAATTACACAGTTATGGATAGATCCATAGGGATAATTTTAAGCCTAACTAGCATTGAATTTTTATTAATTTACCTATAAATATACAAAATATAAAATATTTGTGTGTGTCTAGTTTGCATGATATTTTAAATATTATTAAAGAAATATACTGTTACACAATAATTGTCTTTTGTTTAGAGAAAGAAAAGTTTTATAATTAGACTTTGAGACTTGAAGAATTGTATGATACAATTGATAATCATTATATCCAAGACCCACTACGATTATTGTCATTTTGCTGTGATGGGGGATTATTTGGTATATCTTGGAATCTTTTATGATATCTTTGTGAATCTTGCCACCAAGGATTAAAGTCATCGAAATCAAATGGATCGAATTGTCTTACGCTTGAGCCATATTCTTCAAGTTGTTTCAATAATCCATCGCTATCGTATAACTTGCGACGTCTTAATGTATCATCTTGATATTCTTCTTCTTTATAAATTTTGTTATTTTTATAATATTTTTTTATTATTTCATTATTTTTGTAAATAATTGTTTTTGTAAGAGGGTTTATTTTTTCATTCTCATAAAAATTTTGTTGCACTAATTTATCATTTTCATAAAAACTTTCTTGTTTTTTTAGACCATTTGGGTAGTATAAAACAGATTGCTCTATAGCCCCATAGTAGTAAAAATCTTCATATTCTAAAGTTTTAGATTTATACCATTTTTCAACGCCATGACGTATACCTTTAATCTCTTCGCACGGCAATTTTCCATCACGAGAGTGGCATACAAAGAAAGAATGTCCATTAGAATCTGGAATATATTGTGTCTCACTGATAATTTCTTCTTTTGAATTATCACTATATCCTATATGAAAGGCAATATTTGTATCTGTATTAGAATGGTTTGATGATATAAACCATGCAAGAATAACACCACATATGATGAAAGCAAAGAGGAGACCATACTTTCTGACTGTTTGCATTGCTTTTCCTTCGGGATATTTTTTAGTAATTCCATATATACTACATTGTATAATTAAATATTCAATATATAGTAACCAAACTTCTTAATTTGAATCTCTTGGCATCTGGAGTACAATGGTACTCATGCAATTATGATAGTACTAGATTCTAAGAATCAAAAACCATTTCTAGATTCTTAAATACAAAAGATTAATCTATCATAATTAAGATATTAGCCAAAATATCTAAAATTTTAGAATTTCAAATAACAACATGATGTAAAATTCTAGATATTCTGTGTTATAAGAATCTAAGATTCTCCACTTTAGATATTTCAGATTTTTATTTTCAATATGATTAGATTCTAAGTCTACAAGAATCAAGGTGTCCGCTATGTCATTACGAGAATACAAAGTATTTATGGCGATCCATACATATTCTTGCGATACTCTTTCAATATATTAGTACAATGTGTAGTAAGAGTGGAGATTGTAGATTTCAAAAGGATAGAATTAGGAATTTTAAAATTTTATTATCTTTGAATCCCGGAGTTTTAGTGTCTAATAGCATACGATACCTTTGCATTATTCTGGTGATTAGATTCCCAAATATATGATACTTGTTGATTGATGTTATTTATAGAAAAACTACAACATAATATTGAAATATGCCCAAGATTCTATAAATAATAAGAAAATAAGATGATTCAATAATATTACAACAAATGCAGTAAATCTGTGGTACAAGAATCCTGCATATCGAAGTTGAAATGAGATTTTTCGTCTAACATCATGTTGATAACACAAATTCAAAATATCTAAAGATTATAAATCCTTGTATATTAATTCTACTATAGTTTTACTATCATAAATAATCTAAAATTCATAAGTTCTACAAAATATTTGGATAAATGGGTAGATTATGATCTAGCTATGCTATTTTTTACAAAACTCTTGAATTTAACTGATATTGATACAAAACTGTGTAATCTTATTTTTTTGTTACAAAAATACAATATTACTATGTCATAAAGAGGTC
>CASFZH010000056.1 GCA_949299115.1 uncultured Helicobacter sp.
TTGTGCAGAAATCGATAGCGTATATCGCATACATGAAACTGGCATTTGGACATCTATGTCTGATATACAACATTTAGTTATGGGAAGTGTATTTTATAGAGATATGTGGTTATATTATGACAAAGCATACTTTGAACTTCTGCTCTTTTCTTATAAAACTTATAGGAGTGCCATAACTACTGATAATATATATCAATTATTAGCACAAGACTCTGAAGTTTCTTCAGAATGTATAACATATTTACGGGATTTAACATTAACCTATGAGCCACATAAAGAGCAGTTAGAAATCTCTCTGACAAGATTCTTTAATGACAGAATGAAATATAAATACAAAATACTAACTGCTATACACCAGCAAATAGAGAAAAAACTACTTAAGAAAGGTTTATTAATACGTTGATTATAACTACTATAATTCACATATACAGCATAACAAATAAAGTTTCTTAAAATATGGCACTTTAAGATAAAATCTGATACAATACCCCTAAACCATAACACATTCAACATCATGTTTTTGCATTAGAGTTTGCAAGTACAAGGGATTTCATTTGAGACTAGATAAAACATTAAGTATTTTATATGGAGAATTGATTAATACACCATATATTAGTGCATTCAGCAGTGTTGCCTCTAATATTTCCAGAATCTCAAGCGGTTGTCTTTTTTTTTTACAAAATCCTAACGATTTACAAGAAGCAATAAAGCTAGGGGTATATGGGGTTGTTTTTGAAGGCAATATAGAAATCTTAGATTCTGAAATTGCATGGATTAAGGTTGATTCCATTGCACAAAGCATAAAAAGATTTGTGCGTTATTTACTTTTAAAGTCTCAAATCACATTACTCATGCTTACACCCATTGAATTATCTTTAGCAGAAAGTATAGATGATATATTTCTCATTATACAAGGGAATGACATTTGCAATCTCCTTGATTGTGCTTTTAATATATATAGACAAACATTATCCAACAACACTCTCACACAACACTATATTTTAACTTGTATACAAGCATTAGAAGAAATAGATATACCAAAAATCTACTCATATCAATATACACGAAGAATAAAAATAGATAATGATTTGTTTAAAAAACCCACTATTATTTATACTCCAAATAATTACTTACAAAAATTTAACATTATTTCATACAGCCTATTTGAGACAAAAGCCACATATTGCGATATAGCTTACACTTTTAATATACCATATATTCTATTGCCATTTTTAGAGAGTCTCATTGCTTTGCTGAATTATTCTTACACATTGTTATATCACACGTGCCACCCCAATGCAATATCACAAACCAATATGCTTTTTAATGCTACAAATGGCTTATTTCATTCATACAATCTCAAATCAATACGCTTCAAAATTTTAGAATCATGTTTTATTGATTCTTGTGGCAGATTTTCAACAACACAAAAAGAGAAAACCGCAATTTTTTGCCCAAATCCTACATTACTTGACTTTAGTACCATACGTTTAACAGATTATTCTTACAACAAAGATATAGCACAAAAAATGGAAAGGATTTTATCTGCATTAAAAACACAAAAAGATTCCAATATTCTAACTGAATATCTAAAAATGTGTGCCACACATCTACAAATACTAGTATGCTATCCTAAAGCACATAACACAAACAAGACAACACCGCAATGTATCAGTGTACCTTATGCACATTCTCATCACTTACATCAAATTCTCATAAAAATACATTTTAATTTAGCTATTGTTTATGGAATATCCAAACATGCATTCAATAAAGACATATCGCAAACCCAACAAGAAAAAAAACTACACGAATCAAAACAGTATAATTATGGAGAAAACACTAGTCGCTCACTCTTTGATACATAAATAATAGTTCCATAATATTTAGTATCAGATAAACATTATGGAATATTGATAATCTTGAATCAATTCAAAAAGATTTTGCAAAAATTACGTATAACTCTATGAAATTTTGCTTGCACTCTTAGAATGTATTGCCATATATCCTACTAAAAACATTAGAATTTATCTAGTCTTTGGTGCATATAATTTCACTAATTTTGGAATCTTTTGTTCTATATTAATTATTTGGAGAAATTTGCTGTGTTGACAGTTGCGATTCTATAGATATAGAATCTATATCTACAATCGGACTATACTCAGCTCTATACATTTTTTGCTCATGTTGTAAAATTGTAATAATACGAGAATCTTGCATATATTTTTCCCATAATTCTTTGCGTTTAGAATCTAAAAGATCACAATATTGTGTATCGGGTTTAATTAAGTTGCCTTTTGACAGGTCATCAAGATTCTCTGGAATTATATGAGAAATATTGCCCATTCCCATTGCACACGCACAACTTTGTGCCACAAATTGCACCAAATCTGCTGGATACGAAAATGTTGGCAACTTTTTTTCATATCGTTTTGTCCTTACACCATTTGTTTCTTGGATAAAGGTCGTAATGCTATTATAACGATATGGTAAGCAAATTTCTTCTTTAGGTGATAATGTGATAATAAGGCGATTAGGATTTTCCCATGCAAATTTTACATATTGATAAGGCTGTGTTTTTTTATTCTGCAATGTAGCCTGTGATTGTAAGTCAATGGTTGTTGTCTGCTTATTTTTCAATACATAATCATATTCATGAATCACATCTATATTATTCAATACTTTTGTATATTTATCCATAATGATAGTTTGATATGCCTCTAAAATCGTCATATTAGGATAGAAATATTCGGTATCTTGTATAATAGCACTACAATCTGGGATAAAGCATTGGTATGCTGAAAGTATCTGTAAAATTTTGCTATCATCATGATATTTTTGTCTCAAAAAGATGAAGTCTTTATCAAGCGCTAAGGCTTCTTTATTAGATGTATCTTGAATCTTTATAATATTTGGTTTATTTTTTAAACCCAAGGTTTGCACAAAGTTAGCATACCTAGCCCTATATGCTTCTATATCACTTGGAATAACTGTCTTGGGTTGATTGGATATGTCTGATATATTATGTAATGTTTGATGATTTGAGGAATTAAAATTATAAGTTGTTACGGTAGAATCTTGTTGTTCAGTCTTATCATTACCACAAGCAATAATAAATAAACAGATTGATACAATTAAACAATGTCGTATTAATGTACTGCATAGCATATTCTTCTTAAACTTCACACTGTCCCTTTTTTATAATCTAAGTTCACTTTATTGCGATTAGAGGTTTTCAATGCGTATCATAAAAGGCATTTCAATTACTTCCTTCAGTACACCTAATTCTTGTAATGCGTTTTGAATCTGGACTTCCGAACAAATGTGTGTAGAAAGCAATAAAAAAACATATTGAGAATCTAAGCTTATTGGATTACGTTGTATGAGAGATTGTATTGAAATATGATGTTGTGCCAACACATTTGCTACTAAAGACAAAACACCGGATTTATCTTGCACTTTGAGTCGGAGATAGTAGCGACTAAAAATCTTTTTTTTTGGTAAAAGCTGTATATCTCGCTCAAGGCTGTGATTAAAATCAACAACATATCCCAACATAGGTGAAGTTTTGCTTCGTGCAATCTCCATAATATCACTTACAACAGAACTTGCGGTTTCACTCCCTCCAGCACCAGCACCATAATACAAACTTTCACCAACTTTGTCACCAATAACACTAATGGCATTCATAGCTCCATCTACTTTTGCAAGCATGCAATTTTTTGGAATCATACACAAATGTACGCGCAATTCAAGTTTATTATTTTGTTTTTGTGAATTTGACATAAAGCTAGAACCCTCTGTAAGCTTTGCTATTCCTAAAAGTTTAATCACATATCCATATTCTTTTGCAAAATTAATGTCTTCTAATCCCAATCCCTCAATACCTTCAATGATAATATCTTCTACTTTAGCATTAATCCCATATGCCAGTGAAGCTAAAATTAGAAGTTTATGGGCACTATCACTACCATTAATATCAAGCGTAGGATCAGATTCTGCATAGCCAAGCTGTTGTGCTTGTTTTAATGCTGTATGAAAATCGCATTGACTATCATTCATTTGTGTCAATATGTAGTTACTCGTACCATTCATAATGCCACGAATACTTAAAATGTGATTAGCACACAACCCATCGCGTAAAATCTTAATAATAGGAATACCCCCACACACACTTGCCTCAAACCCAATAGGAATGTCCATGCGTTTTGCCTCTAATTCATGACGATGGTAAGCAAGCATAGCCTTATTTGCAGTAACAAAAGGCTTATTATTTTCCAATGCTTTAAGAGCGATTTTATAAGGTAACTCAATGCCTCCCATAAGTTCTACAATTATATCAATTTCTGGATTTTGTAGAACTTCATCTATTTGTGTGGTAAGTGGAATATTTACATTTTTGTTGGTTATATTACGTGCAACACCAAGCTTTGGAATAATTCTTACTCCTGTTCTAGCAGAAATAATATCTTGATTTTGCTGTAATATTTCAATTACACTTTTTCCAACTGTCCCAACACCAATAATTGCTACATTGATTGTCTTCACAGATTGCACTGTGGTTGCATTGTGCATCATAACTCCTTGAAAATCCATTGTGCTCTGAAGCTATATTACTTATTAAAATACATCATTTTAATTATAGCATAAATCATACAGTTATGTCTTAGAAGCTAAAATAATACAAACAAAGACATAAAACTGTTATCATTGTAGTAAACAATGAATAATTGTAGAAGCAAGTAATCCTAATATTTAGGATATATAAAAATGTAAAAATCTTAGAAACTTTACAACCTTTTATATTTTAACGATTTGCAACTTAATATTTATTATCAATACAATGCTAGTATTATCAGATATAGTTTTATATAACAATAAAATGTTACATAAACATCAAGAATAAAAATTCTCCAAAATAAGCTTGAGATAGCTGTTTTATGGAATATGGATAATTAAATGTATAATTTAGCTTGGGAATTTCGTCCTAAAACACTTCAAGATTTTGTTGGACAAACACATTTACTGAATGACAATGCTCCATTAAAAATCATACTTGAAAAAAACAATAATAATGAACAAAATATGCTGCCAAATCTTATTTTTTTTGGTCCTACTGGTAGCGGTAAAACAAGTCTTGCCAACATTATTGCGACAATAAGCAATAAAAAAATTTTAAATTTTAATGGGACAAATTTTAAACTTGATATTTTAAAGAAAGCACTAGACCAATATCAACACACTTTTATAAAACCGATATTGCTTATTGACGAAATTCATAGACTCAATACCGCACAGCAAGATTTTTTATTGCCAATTATAGAGCGTGGTCTCATTAGTTTTATAGGTGCAAGTACAGAAAATCCATTTTTTACATTAAATGCAGCATTACGAAGTAGAAGTTTTTTGTTTGAATTTAAACCTCTACATTCACAAGATTTGGAAATTCTTTATAATAGAGTCATCGATAAATATCCCCCAAAACATGATTTTTTACATGTAAAAGAATGGTTATTAGCACAAAATTACGGGGATTGTCGGGTTTTTCTTAATTTACTTGATATAGCATTAGAGATGGATTCTAAACAAACAGTAACAATAGAATCTTTACAACAAATAATTAAAAATTCACAAGGTGCAAAATCACATAATGTGCACTATGATTATATCTCAGCACTCATAAAATCAATTAGAGGAAGCGATGAAAATGCCTCTATTTATTATCTTGCCTGCTTAATACAAGCAGGAGAAAATCCAGAGTTTATTGCCAGAAGATTGGTAATTCTAGCAAGTGAAGATATTGGCAATGCTAATCCTAATGCTCTCAATCTTAGTGTTAGCACAATGCAGGCTGTTAGTAAAATTGGGTATCCAGAAGCACGTATCATTTTATCGCAATGTGTTATTTATCTTGCTTGTTCACCAAAAAGCAACACATCATATGTAGCAATTAACACGGCATTGCAAGATACAAAACATCAAATTGATTCTGTTCCAGAGCATTTAAAAACACAAGCACAACATTACAAATACCCCCACAATTTTGGAGGATTTGTTAAGCAAATTTATCATATTGGAAAAAAATATGTAATGCTCAAAGATATAGGCTTTGAGAAAACATTGCAAGAGTGGCTAATAAGAATAAAAAGTAAGAAATAAAATCATAGTAATACTATATAATACTATAAAACTAAAATATATTTAAAATATTTATTTAGTTCCACATTCAAATACATTGGCATGGATTCTATATGACAGAATCTTTCCATTCTGTGGAATCTTTTCCCATGCTGTACAATCTTTTTCCTCATATTTACCATCATTAACTCTCATTTCACAAGTCATAGCTTCTTTTGTTAATTTAACCAAAATTCTACTATCTTCATTTACAAGCTCAGCTGCATGATTTCTTAAATCATTAGTCGCACCTTCACGAATATCTTCAAATGAAGGTGGCACTTTACCATCTGAATTATCTTTTCCTTCTACTTCACCCAATAATTTACAAGTGTAAGGCACACTGTATGCAACTGCAATACCTCTTGCTTCCTCATTAAGTCGCTTTGGTTCATAAGCAGGTAACTGAGGAACTTTAATATATGGAGCAACTTTTGTTACAGTGATTTCTCTTGCTGCATCAACAGTTACTTCAACTTCTCTACTATAACTTACTTTACCGCTTTTAGCAGTACCAGAAGAATTGGTCTTTTTACTTTTAGGTTGTGAGGAACAAGCAACCAATAATGAAACGGCACTTACGGCTATCCCAGCTTTTATAAAACCATAAACTAAATTTTTATTTAACATCTTTCCACCTTAACTTAAATTTAATATTTCTAATCCAAAATTATCTTGCACTACAATCAAATACATTGGCATGGATTCTATAAAATAAGATTTTACCATTATTTGGAATTTGTGTCCAAGTAGTACAATCTTTCTCTTCAAATTGATCTCCTTCCATATGAAGCTCACAAGTCATAGCTTCTTTTACAGGAGTGAGAACTATTTTACTTCTTGAATCAACAAGATCCATAGTACCGTTTCTTAAATCATTCAAAGCACCTTCTCTGATTTGCTCAAAAGATGGGGCACCTTTACCATCTGAACTATCAATACCTTCTGCCTCACCTAATAACTTACAATATAATGGAACACCGTTCACCACAGCTATACCCTTTGCTTCTTCCATAAGCGGCTTAGGAGTATATTGTGGTAACCTAGGCAATTTATAAAAAGAATCACTAGAAGTTTTAGTAATTGTTAACTCACGTGCAACATCAATATTCTCATTTCTCTCTCTCAAATACTTAGGACTACCTGTTTGATCTGTAGAATTAGAATATGATTGCGTATCTTCTTCAACTGTTACAGTCTCACTTACAGTTTCTTCTACATTTGGTGCAGCTACACTAGCATTTAATAAAGCATAAGAAACAAAACTAACCATTAAACCAAATTTAATATTTTTATTTAACATTCCTTAACTCCTAAAATAAAAAGTACTATTTTTCACCACATTCAAATACATTCGCGTGTATTCTATATGATAAAATTTGCCCATTATCTGGTATCTTATCCCAAAGTGTACAATCTTCTTCATGATACTTATCTTTCTTTGTTCTCATTTGACAAATCATAGCCTCTTTTGTAATAGAAAGCATCAATCTTTGTCCACCTCTAACAAGATCTGCAGCTTGATTTCTAAGGTCATTAGTAGCCCCTTCTCTTATTTGTTCAAATGTTGGTCCAGCTTTGCCGCCTGCCTCATCCTTGCCCTCCACTTCACCTAAAACCTTACAATTATAAGGAATACTATACGCTACTGCAATACCTCTAGCTGTTTCATTAAGAGTTTTTGGTTCATACACTGGGAGCTGCGGATCAATTGTGTAACCTACAGCCTTATACACGGCCAACTGTCTTGCATTTGGTTCTAATTCTTGTGCTTCATATTTACTATACTTACTTTTCTTCTTTGCTCCATTAGAAGATGAACATGCAATCAACATAATAACAGAACCTGCCACTAAACCAATTTTTGCAGACTGGCTTAAGACTTGCTTATAATTCAACATTTTCTACACCTTTTATGATATGAAATATTAAAAATACTACGAATAAAGCTTCAACTCTTTATCCTAGCTTTTCTACTTGCTATACTAACAAAAAAAATGAAAAAAATCAAGATAAAAATGATGAATTATACTGAATTTTATAGGAAAATCTTAGACTCAAGTTTAAAATAAGTAAAATTGAAGAAATCAAAAGTAGAATAAATTAAATATCAAATCATGATTTATTTTTTAATTCCTAAGCTTTCAAAATTGTAAAAACTTTAAAACATGATAACTTGATATCTATATAATGCTTACATAGTTATTCAATTCGAACAAACTTGTGATGAATATGGACAAATAAAATTACCAACGAATATAAACCTGTAAGCTATAAAAAATCCCTCCCCCCCCATAGTCTATATTTGGAAATACAAGAAAGCGATTTTCTCTAATTTTATTGTGATATTTACTAGTTAAATTAAATAAATAGGCAACACCCCACGCTATTGCACCACCAACTGCCACTTGCAAGATATTATGCTTATTAGCATAAACTCGCGAAGCAGCGGTTAAAATGCCTAATCCGATAATTGGTAAAGCGGGCTTCCAACCGTAACGGTAATATACAAAAGCAGCTGCACTAAAAGCTCCTCCCGCATGTCCACTTGGAAAACCATCATAACTATTACAACACGGACGTTTTGCTATATTGACATCATATCCAGCCTCATGAGCTGCTACAAACCAACGTTTCGAAAATTCAATGATACCTTGCGTTGTTAAACTGCCAAGGGTTAACTGAATGGCTCCTTCATAATCTCTCATGCTTAAAGTTGCAATCAATACTCCAAAAGGTGCTAGTGTCAAAGCATCACCCCACATCTCGAAATCAAAACTACTTTTTGAATGCAAGATCTGAATATTTAAAAGTAAACAAAATATGAAAGCACAAACATATTTAAATTTCAACATTTCAATTCTCATAGAACTTCATAGAAAAATAATAACCCTAAAATATTTCGAAATCAAACGTTATCACAAAAAGCCAAAATATACACAAACGTTTTTGTTTAAATTCTAACATTTTAATTCTTAAAGCAAGAACAATTTTTTTCTAAAATGACTTTACTAAAGTATTTTATGATAAATTATTGTATATGATAATTATAAAATAACTCCAAAGAAAGCGGTTAAATATTTTTATTTTCTATTGCATTTATTGAGAAATTATTGTAACATTATAGAAGCAAAAATGATAGCATAGTATTTTATTTTCAAACAGGAGTTTAATCTTATGGAAAACATTGAACAAACAATAAATAGACGTGATGCTCTAAAAACAGGAACATTAATTGGGGCATTGGCACTAGGTGGCTTATTTTCTTCTGCACAAGCTCTCACAAAAAATACCAAAACGTCTAATAAAATTCCAACCAGAGATAATCCATTGTTGCTTGACTCTAATGAGAATGCATATGGGTTTTCCCCCTTAGTTAAAAAGGCGATCGAAGCAAACATGGATAAAATCTCTCTTTATCCCATGAAAGTTGAACAAAAGTTGCATACAGATATTGCATCATTTCATCAAATTAAACTAGATAAGGTTTGTATGGGCAATGGTTCATCTGCTATTTTACAAGCTTCGTTGTATGCAATCAACAGAATGGCACAAGAGCTTAATTTACCACTTCGAATCATTAGCCCAAATCCAACATTTGAATTTCTCGATGCATATGCAAAACCATTAGATATAGAAGTTATAAATTTCGATTTAGATTCAAAATTCAACATTAATATTGATGCTATGAAAAAAAGTGAAAGAGAATTTGATGGTGTCTCTTTAGTATACATCTGCAATCCAAATAATCCAACAGGCAATATTGCTAATGCTAATGATTTGTATTCATGGATTCGCAATGCGAAATCAACAACAGTATTTTTAATTGATGAAGCATATGCAGAGTATGTTGTAGACATAAATTTTAAAAGTGGTATTGATATTCTAAAAGAGGGTGCCAAGAATATAATTGTAAGCCGAACTTTTTCAAAAATTTACGGACTTGCAGGACTACGTATGGGTTATGCAATAACAACTCCTGAACTACAACGTAGAATAAGTGATTTTCTACAATTTGTTGGTGTAAATTTATTTGCTGCAAGTGCTGCAAGTGCTGCGATAAAAGACTTCAACTTTAGGCAATATTGCATAAACAATAATATAAAAGCACGTCAAATTGTTGTCAAAACACTTGAATCGCTAGGATTAAAATATGCCCCATCACACAGTAATTTTATCTTTCATGAAATTACTGGAAATTTTGATGATTTTGTAAAAAATATGAAGAATCAAAATATTCTTGTTGGACGTAAATTCGCTAACTATGACAATTTCTGTCGTGTAACGCTTGGAACACCTGAACAAATGACGTATTATACTAAGATTCTAAAAAGTTTCCGAGAAAAAAGATATATTTAAGATTTCACAAACATAACTTCTTATTCATTGTTTTTTGCATTAACGTATCCACAGCTATACGATGAAATTATAAGTTATGGGCGTATTCTTTTTATTCTATTAAATTTTACTTTAAAAATAGTGCTACTTTTAGATTCAAATAGCCCTCGTTTATCTACTACAATAATGTCGCATTTTTGATAAGCAAAAATATCGTTAAATCCTTTACCTGTCGGATTAGCTGAAGAAGAATAGAGATTTCCAATATTTTGTAAAAATCGCTGGTGTAAAGTATCATGGATAACTCTGAAACTCATGTTGTCTGATAAAATAAAAGATGTTTTTTTTGCCTTTCGGATATACCGTCGAAATGTCGGTGGTATACGAATTGTTAAATCTCGAAAATAAGCAAATTCTTGCAATAAAGGCTTAGTCTTTTGGGCATTCTTTTTTTGATTAATATATACAACATTATTTGATAAAAAACCTATCGTAGTATCTGTTTGAGCTAAAAATATTGAGTTTGTAAAGTCATAATCTTTATATGCTCTGCTTCTAAATATAGTACCTCTGGCAATATGACATTGAGTACATATCCGGTTGTTACAATAATATTTAGCACTACCCATATGTTTTGAGATAATATTCATATACACTTTGAATGCCTTTTTTTAAAGAAATTTTTGGCTTAAAGCCTAGCGATTGGAGTTTACTGGAATCCATAAGTTTTTGAAATGTGCCATCAGGCTTTGTAGAATCTAAAATAATTTCGCCATCAAAACCCACAATCTCTTTTACAAGCAATGCAAGCTCATAAATACTTATATCCTTACCATAACCAATATTAATGTGAGTATTTCTCACTTCTTCCGAATCAACTAAATCATCAAAATCGACATGTTGCATAACATATATACTTGCATCAGCCATATCTTGACTATGTAGAAATTCTCTACGCGGTTTACCACTACCCCATATACCAACACTTTTAGAATCAATAAGAAATTTATGTAATACCTGCCTTGCTTCCGCCTCATTTGTGGCACAATCACGCATTAAATCCCTATAAACTTGTTGCGTCTCATTCATGGAAAGAAGTTTTGCTAGATGCATCTTGCGAATCAATGCAGGTAAAACATGGGAATTAAAAAGATTAAAATTATCGTTATTACCATATAAGTTTGTTGGCATAACAGCAATAAAGTTAGTATGATACTGTAAATTAAAGCTTTCACACATTTTGATTCCGGCAATTTTCGCAATAGCATATGGTTCATTTGTATATTCAAGTTCACTTGTCAACAGATAGTTTTCTTTTATCGGTTGTATAGCATTCTTTGGATAAATGCAAGAACTACCTAAAAATAAAAGCTTTTTTACTCCAAATTTATAAGCATTCAGAATAATATTATTTTGTATCGTGAGATTTTCATAAATAAAATCAGCACGATACGTGTTATTCGCAGCAATACCACCAACTTTAGCAGCCGCAAGAAAAACAAATTCTGGTCTATGTATTGCGAAAAAATTCTCTACAGCCAAACTATCAAGTAAATTTAATTCATCTCTCGTTTTTTGCAAAATATTAGTAAACCCTTGATTCTGTAATGATTGTACAATAGCACTGCCAACCAAACCTTTATGTCCAGCAACAAAAATTTTAGAATCTTTACACATTGCTACCTTAGAGCATACATGTTGACAAGCATTTGAAGTATTAGACATAACAGTATTTCGCATATTCTCTCCATATACAAATTAATGCCCATAATTATATCTAAACTCCTTTATTTTACCAAAACACAAATGTTTGATTAAATATCTATGAAAAACAAAAAAATAACCACCAATAATAATTTTAAATGTTACAAAAAGTGTTTTTTTTTTTTTGGTATTAACATATTATCTAATAAAATATTTTTATAGTTATACAAAATTTATTACTATATAGGCAAATGACAAAAATTTGTTCAAAAAAGGAGTTTTCTTATGAGTGTTATTAAGAAAATCATTTTTTCTATTTTTATTTTTGTTACAATCGGCTTTGGAATCTTTATCACATTCAATTACAATATAACCAAAAAAGATATTTTTACAAGCATTACTGCTGGTAAAAAAGAATCTATACAAAATGCCGAAAATTTTATCCATGAGTTTTTTCAAAGTAAAATTTGGGCAGTAGAGATTTTTGCCAAAGAAGTGGAGAAAAATGGAGATATTTCAATAGAAAATGTCCGTGCTATGCTACAAGTGGCTTTTACCTATAGTCAAATAGATGCACTCTTTATTGGGTATGAAGAAGATGGACTTTTGATTAAGACTGATAAGCTATCAAATAACACACCGTGGATTCTCTCACCCACAAAGGACAATTTTGACTCTCGCACACGTAATTGGTTTAAAGAAGCAAAGGCAAATGGTAAATCAGGACTTTCACAACCCTACAATGATGTAACGACTGGTAAACTTATTACCACCGCCTATGCACCTATTATACTTAATGGCAAACTTGTGGCAGTGATAGGTGGTAATATTTTTTTAGATGCTTTACAAGAGGAAATTTCTGGACTAAAAACCACTCCGACGACCAGCTTTTTCTTAACCAATAGAGATAATCATATTATTTCACATTCCAATCCTGAATATATTATGTCTGATGACAAAGAGTTAAAAGGAATCATCACAAGATTCTCTGAAGCCGCCAAAAAAAGCAATGGACAGCCAACAGATCTTTTGCATTATAGCTTAAGAGGCGATGAACGTGTAGGGGTGTGCATGAGAAGTGAAGGAAAATGGCTGATATGCACAGCAAATTCTACACAAGATTATCAGAATATTTTAGCTATGTTGGTTACTCATCAAGTACTTTTCTCGCTTGGGTTTATGATAGTGATTGTGATGATTTTAACTTTCATTATACGACACTTCCTAAAGCCTCTCCAATCCGTTACAGAAGGCTTGAAAGATTTCTTTGCATTTCTCAATTATAAGAGAGATTCTATTGCTCCTATTGCTATTAAATCTAAAGATGAATTTGGGACTATGGCACAAGCCATCAATATGGAAATACAATACATTAAAGATAACATGACACAAGATAAAAATCTCGTTGATGAAGCAATAGGTATTGTAGAAGATACAAAACAAGGGAAATTTGGTAAAGTCATTGTTTTATCAAGCACTAATCCACAAACCAACCGTTTGCGTAATTCTCTCAATCAAATGGTAGACACTTTAAGTGGACTTTTAGGCAATGACTTAGAAGATGTGAAAAAAATATTCGAAGCTTTTGAAGCAAACGACTTTTCATATAGAATTCCTGATGCAGTAGGAATGCAAATAAGTGTCAATAATCTTGCTGATGTCATAGCAGCTATGCTCCAAGCCTCCTCTAACTTTGCCCATGCTCTTTCTAAACAAAGTGAAGAATTAAAAGATTCTATGCAAAAACTCACAGATGGTTCTAAATCTCAAGCAAGCTCCCTAGA
>CASFZH010000057.1 GCA_949299115.1 uncultured Helicobacter sp.
GACGCAAGATAGCATAGCTTGCAAAAAGCAAAAAGATAAAACTCGCCGCATACAAAAAGAGCTTAAACTCTTCTTGCTTGAGACTAAAGAGTTTGTAAAGTTTATGTAGCATACTTCCTTTCCTTTTATGTGGATTTGTGCTATGGTAAAGCTCTTTTAAGCCAATGCCAAGTTTTTGTATCCTATGTCCTTTTGCACAAAAGGAAAAAGCCCCTTATCCGCCCAAAATCTCAAAGTCCTAGAGGCTACGCCCGTCTTTCTCTCTACTTCGATGATTGTGTATGCCATACGCTCTCCTTAGTGTTTAAATGTAGTAATTGCTATAAATGCCCACCTACGCACTTTCAGCCCAACAAATACTTTTTATACTCCTCAAATGGCAGGGCATTAAAATCCTCCGCATAAATGCAAAATGGCGGTTTTATACGCATAGCTCTTCGCTCAAAACCATAATATATAGGCTTTAATAACTCCTCTATACTTGCATTGCTACCCTCATAATCGCCTTTATGTCCGCCCATTGTGGTAACCACGCCAAAGGCTTTATCTTTAAAGATTTGCTCCTTATAAATAGGCGTTAGAACCTCGTCCTGCCAATGCTTTAGCAAGGCTGGGACGCTATACCAAAAAAGCGGGAATTGCCATATAATGCTTTGTGCCTCTCTAACAAGCTTTATTTGAGCCTTTGTATCGATGTGATAGTCTGGATACAAGAGGCTAAGATTTTGCACACATACAGAATCTAGCGTATTTGCCTCCTCTATCAATGCCTTATTTACCACAGAATCTTTAAAATAACTATGTGCGAAAAGTAGTAATGTTTGCATACAAACTCCTTAATGAAATAAACTTGCAAGAAAAATTCTTGAGCGATTATAATAAAGCATAAGTGTATATCTAGTTTAACAGAAAATACTAAGGGACTTTTAGGTGGCTTGTGTAAATTTTATCACAAAGTATCAAATCCCCATAGCAAAGCTATCGCTTATGATGTGAGGGTTGCATTCTGTTTATCTTGACTTGTTTTTTTTTTTTTTGATTACAATTATAATAAAGCAAGTGAAAAGTAAAGGAAATATATGTATCTCATCGTGTGTGATACCTCAGCGCTTTTACAAGGCTACTCTAGGATTTTAGGCATAGCACAAAAGCAAGGCATTACTCTTTATATACCTCAAATAGTCATAGATGAGCTAGATACTATAAAGGATAAACCTCAACACAAAGAATGTAGAAATGCCCATAAAATTTTAAGCGATATGCCTCGACACAAAAAACATATTTGCATAGAATCTCTTGCTAGAGCCAAGCATAATATAAAACAAAAAAATGATGATGTCATCATAGGTTATGCTAATTCGTTGTGCAGTAGTGATACAAAGCCCTATATTGTCAGTGAAGATAAAACATTTGAACTCAAATATAAACCCACACTCACGATAGCAGAATATATACAAAAATTTGAAAACCACAAAGACAATATTCCTACACCAATTACACAAGAATTTTTCACAAGCTTACACAAAAAAGATTTTTTACGCTGCCATAGTCTCATCTCACATACGGACTTTTGCGTGAATGCCTATAATGATTCTGGCTTTACCCCACTCATATTAGCTATCAAATCAAATAATTTAGGTTTGGTAAGAGCTTTAGTCAAACACACGGATATTCATATAAACAAACGCGATAGTCATCATCTCAAAATGACACCATTGATGTATGCTACACAGCTTGGAAATATGGAGATTTTTAAATTGTTATTACACAATGGGGCTTGTGCTCATCTTGGTAGCATGGGAAGAAATAGGGGAAATACCCCATTCCTCATAGCCTGTTGGGATAACAAGAAAAATGCCATAGCAATGTGTGAACTACTCTTACAACACAATATTTCTATCAATCAAGCAGACAGCAATGGCTTTAGTGGGCTTATCAAAGCAAGTATAAAGGGGCATAACAATATCGCTGATTATCTTCTCTCTCAAGGAGCAGATACAAAATTGCGAGATTTTACATTTAAGAGTGCTATGGACTATGCCAAAGAATACAATCATCATGCCATTATTACACTTTTGGGTGGTAGCAATGATTGATAAATGCTGTATCTCTATTAACGCACAATGCAATATAGCATGCAAATATTGTCATTTTTACGAAAATAACTCTCTACAAATGCACAAAAATAAAGAATTTACACAAAAGGAACTAGATACTATACTTAGCAATATCTTACACTATGCTGCAATTAATGCTATTCCACGATTTAGCATAGGGTTTGCAGGTGGCGGTGAACCACTTTTAAGTTGGGATATGCTTGCACAAAGTCTTCTTTCCATACATAAAAAAGACACAGATAAGAGGTTGTGTTGCTATATTATTACCAATGGTGTTTTGTTAGATTCTGTGATATTGCAGACATATAAACATCTTGCTTCCTTTGTCAAAATTGTCATTTCACTTGATGGAGATTGTGTAACACACAATGCCAATAGAATCTACCGCAATAAAAAGGGGACACATGCTATCGTTATGAAAAATATAGGACTCTATAAAAGCCTCTTTAATAGAATGCCAGATATTAATCTTTGTGTTGGGAGATTATCCCTAGAGCGAAAACAAGAAATAGCCGACTTTCTGCTAGATAATGACTTTTGTCATCTTACTTTCACGAGGCTTTTTCATTGTAGTGATAGCACACAAGAAATCTCACAAAAACAATTCATGGATTTTGTACATTTTTTTACACAATATCCCTTTATTATTCGTAATATAGAAGCTATCAAGCACAATAAAAAAGATTGTATTATGTATGGCAATGTCTGTGGAGTAGGTTCAAATAATATCTTTTACTTTGATAAAAAAATTTATCCTTGTATGTGCTTTATAGGAGATAATGTTTCTTGTCAATATGCCATAGGAAAGTATGATGATAGCCTTGAGAGGGTGCAGCAATCTATGCAGAGATTCAAAAAGCCTATTACAGAATGTTATTATGAGGAATATCTGTAATGTCAAGAAACTATAAAATCGCAATTTGTTCCCTTAGCTGTGCTGGCAAGACTACGCTCATACAAAAACTACAAAGTTTTCATAACACGACATTTCAAATAAGACATATAGAAGGCTCTGCGACATTGAAAAAGTTTGCCAATGTATCAAGCACAAAAGATTTACAATGTCTAGATTCACATTCTTTGCGAAAAGCAAGAGAGGATTCTTTGTCTTATATCGCAAGCCTAGATTCCAATAAGCCTACAATCTTTATAGTAGATGGACATTATAGTTTTTTACAAAAAAATGGCGTATTTGACATTGCAATGAGTGATAAGGATTTCAAAATCTATGATGCGGTATTGTTTTTAGACACTGATATACACACACTATATACAAGAATACGACAAAGAGACGGGGTGCATATAGACAAAGAATCTTTACAATCGTGGTATGAGTTTGAACTCTTAGGGCTATATACTCAATGCAAAAAACACAACACTCTCTTTAGCGTGATTAATGATAATGCCCTATTGGTATTAGCCTTTATAGAATCTCTAGCTACACAAGATTCCTATCTCTTACCAGAGAAAGTTTTTCAGAGATTCTATACACAGCATTGCGAACAATTACATAAGCATAAAAGAATTTTTCTCATCGATTGTGATGGTACAATGACAGAGTATGATAGCGTAAAAGAGTTTTACAAACACAAGGAAGTTCAAGATTATATCATACCAAACGCTTTTCATAATCATAGATTCTATGGTTTATATCAGTTTTTCTCACTCACGCAAAAAAGATTAGAAATACCAGAATCTGTCTTTATGACAATATGCCAAAAAACATATCCTATACTCACTTTGTATCCAAAATTTATAGACTTTTTATGCAAACAAGAGGCTAGTATTATCGCTATAACAGCAGGGATACGCCCGATATATCATTACCTTTTTACCCAACATAATATCCCCTTCTTGCTTGCTGCCAATGATAGAGTAAGTATTATTTCTCAAGAGACAAAGGCATATTTTGCTAAAGCTTTACAAACCTTAGGATTTGAGACCATAGCCATAGGTAATGGCATTATAGATATAGATATGCTGTGTAATGCTAATCAAGGGTTTTTGATAGATTCTAGCGACAGGGCTAAGATTGAGAGATTTTTTATGTTTCATAAAGACAGACAAAAAGAGTTTAAGAATATACAAATAATTAACGCAAATACCGAGATTCCAAATATAAGGTAGCATAATGATAACCATACTTAGCACAAAATATCCTCTACAAAATGCCATTAATCAAACGCGCATACAAGATACCCCATCACTGGAGCTTTGCAAGATTCACCGCTATTTTGGGAATCTATTGGGAATGGAGATTCTAGGCTTACAGCCCCTCATAATGCAAGAGAAAGTGCTTACAACAGGCAAGAGAGAAAATATAGCATACTATGATGATTCACAATTTGTGATTATTGGGATTTTACGGGCTGGATTGTATATAGCAGAGGGGATAAGAGCAATTTTTCCCAATGCTATGTATATCCTTGCTAAAACCGCAGAAGATATACCACAAGACATAATGCAAAATACATCACATAAAAAAATTATTTTGGCAGATTCTGTGGTAAATAGTGGTAAAACCATTATGGAGTTTTTGCAAAAAATTCCAAGTAGCAACACCTTGTATCTAGCCACTAATGTTCTTTATGAACCAACACAATATAAGCTATTACAAAAATATGCCCTCCATATTGTTACTATTAGAATCTCCACGCACTCTTATGTAGGACAAGCCCAAAGTGATACAGGGAATAGATTATTTTGTATTGTATAAATTATAATACTTGCACAAAAATTTAAAACAAGCCTTTGAGACCTTTGCAAAAGAAAAACCTCTTTTTCTATATTTTATACCCCATTCTTTATCCCTATTTGCCAACTCTTTTTGCTGCATCGCCGCTGTATCGCTCACCGACAATCTTTATAGAATCTAACTTGCTATTGATAGAATCTAACTCTTTTTGACTGAGACTTACACCTAGTGCGCCTAAATTCTCATCTAATCTCTCAAGGCTAGTAGTGCCAAAGATAGGCACGATATAGGGCTTTTGGGCGAGATTCCATGCTAGGGCGATTTGAGCCTTTGTAGCGTTTTTAGCTTGTGCTATGCCCTCTAGCTCATCTATTAGGGCTAGATTGGCTTTTATATTTTCTTGGTTAAATCGCGGCACCGTGCTTCTAAAATCATCATTTTTAAAGCTAGAATTAGCACCAATCTTGCCCGTTAAAAAGCCCTTGCCTAGTGGGCTAAATGCCACAAAGCCAATGTCTCGCTCCTCTAGGACATTAAAAAGCTCCTTTTCTGGCTCACGCCACCACATCGAATATTCGCTCTGAATTGCAGTGAGTGGAAAGATACTATGGGCTTTCTTTATAGTCTCTATACCCGCCTCACTAAGCCCCCAAGCCTTTATTTTACCTTGCTTATGAAATTCTGCCATAAGATTTGCCACCTCCTCAATGGGTGTGTTTGTATCAACTCTATGCTGATAATACAAATCTATACATTCGATGTTAAGTCGCTTCAAACTCCCCTCTATGCTCTTTTTAATCACATCAAGGGAGCTATTTACGATTTGCCTTTTATCCTCTATTGACATAGTAATGCCAAATTTCGTAGCCACCATGATTTTATCCCTAAAGCCCTTAATCGCACTGCCTACAAGCTCCTCATTTGTGTAGGGTCCATACACTTCGGCAGTATCAAAAAAGTTAATACCCCTATCATAAGCCTTTGCGATAAGCTCACGCATCTCTTTAACATCTTTTGGCTTACCATAGCCATAGCTCATACCCATACAACCAAGCCCCAAGGCACTTACTTCTAAATCACCTAATTTTCGCTTTTGCATTCTTTGTCCTTAATATAGAATAAAATGACATTATAAAACCTGACACATAGTGTCTGTCAAGGCTAATATCTTAAAAATATTAATACTATCATTTCTTGTGTATCCCAAAGCTTTCTTTAATGCCAAAGCTAGAATCTAGCGTTAGTCTTACCACTAGATGTGCGATAGATTTGCGTGAAATTTGCTTATGAGCATTGATAAAACTCTCGCCTTTTTTGGTAAGCCCATAATCCACTTCATCTATGTTGCTAAACCACGCAGGACGGATAATCGTATAATCCAAATCACTAGATTCTATAAGCTTAGCAGAATCCCTATATGGATTAAGAATGCTTTTATAGCTTTGATTTGGCACTTCGTTATAAATCCCCATAGAGCTTATCCATATAAGCCTCTTTACTCCAGCTGTTTGCATACTCTGCACCACTACATTTGCCATGGTTTCTAAATCTCCAGCTAAATTGGCATAGACTACATCAATGTCTTGCATAGCTTTTTGTAAGGTTTTAGAATCTAGCACATCACCTTCCACTAAGTGCACTCTCTCATTATTAGCATATTCACTAAGTCTGTGGGCTTTGCGTAAATATAGCTTTAACTTTACCTCACTTGTTTGCAAAAAACTCTTCTATCACCCACCTAGCTACACTACCATTTGCTCCTAAAATCAAAATTTGCATATTTTTTCCCTTGTGTGTATTGTTAGAATTTATGTTGTGAGAATCTAAGGGCTTAGATTCTGATATGTTTATTCCATTAGATTCTACTCTTTTAGATTCTACTGTCTGTGTGTTAGCACCAAGCATTATAGTCCCAAAAGTAGCTGTGCCTAGCAACCCTGTTTTGAGGAATTTCCTCCGTGAATCTTGCATCATCAAATATCCTCTACAATATCATCAAGCAGAGTTTGTGAAAGCCTCTCACCCTTAATTTCAATCTGCGATAGCCTTGTTTCAATCTCATCTAAATCCTCTTTGTCTAGCACTATATCCATACACCTGATGTTATCCTCGATATACTCTATCTTATCCATACCCGGAATTGGTACAATAAAGGGCTTTTGTGCTAGAATCCAAGCTAGTGCAATTTGGGCGGGACTTACTCGTATGCCGCACGCTTTAGATTTTTTAGTAGCTATGTCTTGTAGCATTGTAACTAAGGGCATATTTGCTTGCATATTTTCCTTGCTAAATCGTGGAAAAGTAGCCCTTAAATCATTATTAACATCAAAGGTATCATTAGGTGTAATATTACCTGTTAAAAATCCTGTGCCAAGCGGTCCCCACGCCACAAGTCCTATACCTAGCTCCTCACAAGTAGGAATCACAGCTCTTTCGCTCTGACGAGTCCATATAGAGTATTGATTCTGCACTGCACTTAGCTTTTGAATTTTATGTGCTTTTTTAATTGTTTCACTCCCTGCTTCACTCAAGCCAAAATAGCGAACTTTGCCTTGCTTGATTAAATCTTTCACGCACAGAGCCACTTCCTCAATGGGCGTATTTGGGTCAACTCTGTGCTGATAGAGTAAGTCTATGTAGTCAGTTTGCAGTCTCTGTAAAGATTCATCAACTACTTTGCGTATGTGTGCGGGGCTAGAATTAAGCCCAGATTCAGAAATCATACCAAATTTAGTGGCTAAGATGACTTCTTTTCTAAAAGGCTTTATTGCTTCACCCACAAGCTTTTCATTAACATAAGGTCCATAAGCTTCAGCCGTATCAAAGAAAGTAATACCCATATCATAAGCCTTTCTAATGGCTTTTAATCCATACTCTATGGGAGCGGCTTTGCCTGTTAATCCGCTTAGATTCATACAACCCATACCAATGGCGGAAACCTCTAAATCACCTAATTTTCGCTTTTGCATTCTTTGTCCTTAATATAGAATAAAATGACATTATAAAACCTGACACCTAATGTTTGTCAAGAGGAAATAATGAAAGAAGTGTAATATTTATCCAACACTATCAAGCACTATCAAGAAGGACTATTAGTACAAATGCGTAGTAGAGGGGTGAGAATATAAAATAAGGGCTTTGCTTGAAGCCTCGATAAGCATTGCCACTTTCATTAAACAAAGATAAGACATAATACATCTTGTGTAATCTAACCACATTAGGCTATAATTGTAGCTCACTTCACAAGAAAAGGAATTTTATGAGACTTATGCAGATTGTAAAAAATATCTTACCAGCTAAGATTAGACAAAAACCGGCTAAAATATGGCGAAAGATGTGCTATGTATCACTCCACAATGCTTATGATAGACAAATTGCCTCTTTTCTAGCACAGCCTCAAAATACACAGGCATATAAGCTTGGTATTACCCCCCCCCCCCCATAATATGCACCGACAATAAACCGCTATCTACCCACACTAAGCCAAAAACCACCTCGCAACCACCACAGCAGCTAAACCCGCAAGTCACACATCCTCCCCTTATCGTATCGCTTACTTCCTACCCAGCAAGAATCCCATACATCAAATACACGCTTTATACGCTCCTTACCCAAACTCTCAAGCCCCATAAGCTTATTTTATGGCTTGCACAAGATGAGTTTGCACACCAAAGCCTCCCACAAGACCTTCTAGCCTTCACAAAGCATGGTTTAGAGATACATTGGTGTAGCCCTAATACTAAAGCATACAACAAACTAATCCCAACCCTCAAAGCCTTCCCAGATTCACTCATTGTTACCGCAGATGATGATGTCTTGTATGACAAACATTGGCTTACTAAGCTCTATCGTGCCTATGAGGAAAACCCCGCATACATACACTGCCACCGTGCTCATCGCATTGTATTTGATGCACAAGATTCTATTCTGCCCTATACGCAATGGGAGTTTGAAATCTCGGGGGAAAGCTATTCGCCCTCTTTTTTAAACTTTTTAACTGGTGTGGGTGGTGTGCTATACCCGCCAAACTCCCTGCACCAAGATATTCTCTCTCAAGAGGGATTTTCTAGTCTTTGCCCTAATGCTGATGATATTTGGTTTTGGGCTATGGCAGTGTTAGCTGATACCAAGATTAGTGTTCTTAAAGAACCATGCCCTATTGCAAATAGCTTTACAGATCAAAGCAATGCACTCTATCTCACTAATGTGCTACAAGGGCAAAATGATATGCAGCTTAAAAAGGTTTTATCAGCCTACCCTGTGTTGCTAGAAAAAATCGTATATGCATACACACAATACAAACAATCCCTACACACATAATGGCATACACAGAGTGCATATCGCTATGGCACGAATATGCCATTTTGCATAAGCAACGCAAACAAAGCATGATTGCAACAAACTTAGGGTATAATCACCAAATCTCACTACAAAAGGAAGTAATATGAAAATAAGTGCTAGAAATCAGCTTAAAGGCAAGGTTATCTCTATTCAAGAAGGTGCTGTAAATGCGATTGTGCAGATTGACATCGGCGGGGGCAATATCATAACATCAAGCATTTCCTTAGAAGCAGTCAAAGAACTCAAGCTAGAGGTGGGGCAGGAGGCTTATGCTATCATAAAAGCCTCATCTGTTATGATTGGGGCTCAATAAGCCCTGCCAATCCATACTTAATGTGGATTGCAACTAACTCCACTACACACTCACACATATTTCTTATAAAATTCCTCTAATTTGCCTAGTGCCTGTGCCACCACGCTTGGCTTAAAATATGTCTGTATGTGCGTAGAATCTTGCAGCCTAAAAAGCTCCTTTGTATCTGTGCCACTTGCTCTCTTATACGCCTCCTCACTCATATACGCTGTATCTGCCTTATCGCCCACCATTAACAAAAGCGGCTTGTTTATAAGCTCGATTTGATTGAGTGCATCAAAGCTCATAAGCTCCAAAAGTGAAGCTGTGGTGTAAGCAAAGCTAGAGTTTGGGTGTGCGTGTGTGTCGCCATAATATATTGCGCCCTCGCGGTATAAATCCGTGTCAATCTTGGCTAGCTCTGGCTGGCTTAATTTCACAGGTGCAGCTCCAGTGTAGAGTATCTCTCCTAAAGCCTGCTTTGCTCTTGCCTTTGAAGCTTCCTCTAAGCGAGTTTGTATGCTTGAAATTTGAGAATCCAAAAAGCCATTGCGTCTTACAAGCCCTGTGTTAAACATACTAAGCGTGGCGATTGCCTTTAGGCGTTTGTCTGTTTGTGCGGCTTTAAGCGTGTAACCCCCACCGCCACAAATCCCTAAAATCCCTAGTCGATTGTTATCCACGCCCTCAAAAGTAGAGATAAAATCTATAGCCGCGCGTATATCCTCTATGCGATTAGTTGGGGTATCGACATTTCGGGGGCTTCCCTCGCTTGCTCCTTGATAGAGTGCATCAAAGGCTAGTGTTACATAGCCCATTTGTGCGAGATTTTGTGCATACAACCCTGCCACTTGCTCTTTGACCCCTCCATTTGGGTGAGCTACCACGATAGCAGGATACTTGCCACTAGATGTAAGGTTTGGTGGTAGATAGACATTTGCCACCGCCTTAAGCCCTCGTGTTTTATAAGAGACTTGCTGTATATTTACCTTGCCTTTTTCGTTTTTGCTTATGGCGTTTTCATACACTAAGCCAAAGGGATTTTTAGCTACATTACGCGCGGCTTCTTTACTTTGATTGAGTATATTTTGATAAGCTTTTGAATTTTTAGCTTGTAGGTGTTTGCTAGAATCTGCAAAAATATTTGTAAATGCACTTGCCATCAAAACTCCACTGGCTAACTGTACAGAATTTCCTAAAAAGCTCCTACGATTTGGTTTTTTCATCTTTTCTCCTTGAAATTTTTATGAGATTCTAAAACCTAACACCTAGTGTCTGTCAAGGACAAAAAGAAAAATGTGATCAAAAATTTCTATCTTGGGCTAAATAAGATTCTATACAATCATGAGAATCTACACTAATTTTTCCTTTCGCATAAAAGCTTTTTATCTGCTAAAAGCTTACTTTAAAATAGCATAACTCTTTGTAATATATCTTGCCTAAAAAAGCATAGCGTGATGAGACTAAAGGTAATAGCACTTAGCCTTTAGTCTATATTTTGATTGTTTTCTATATCCTTGATTATTTCAAATATCTTGGCTTTTGAATGTCTTATAAAATCTATTTAGAGATTTTTAGCAAAAAATTCTTTCAATCTTTCGTATATTTCCTCATTTCGCTTCTCTATATCCTCTTTGAGCCAATCATCTTTTGGATAGTTTGCTAATTCTTTAGCCTCTAAAAATTTAGAATCTTTATACTTTTCTTTCTTTTTGCCAAAGTAGCCATTACCCGCTTCTATATTAATCTTTTTCTCAATTAGCATTTTATTGCCGATTTGTTCTAAATATTTCTTTGCGTCCTCTATGTTCCAGCTATTGTAATTTGTGTTTTGCCACTTTTGTGGGAATATATGCTCAATTTCTCCTTTTATTACACTGTAATTTTTCTTATTATGATTCCATTCCCATTCCTGCTTATTATCATAAATCAAAACATAAATGCTCAAAATAAAACGAATCTGTTTGGGTAAAGCCTTTGTTGAAAAATCAAGAAAATACTCAAGTTTTGGCATAGCAAGATTTGAGATATTTAATGAAGACTCAAAGATTTTATCTTTCTTTTCCTTTATATTAATATTTGCTTTCATAAAACCCCAAAAAAGCCCAGCATTACCGCCTTTTCCATAGATAAGACCGATGGCGCAGTAGCTGAGTATTTGCGGTAAAACCTCATCAAAAATATTGCTATCAATAGGATTTTTCTCTGGCTTATACTCATAAAAACACATACTAAGAACCATTTGCCATAATCTATTTTGAAAAATGCTTAAAATATCAAAATATTTTTGTGCCTCATAGCTCATATACTCTTTTGGATTAGACCAAAAATTCGCTAGTTCTTTTATATTATCTAAGGTTTCATCTTTTACTAGCATATCATCATTTGCACCAAAATTAACTTTTTTGCCTTTAGAATTTGCTTTATCTTTTTTAGTAAAAAACTCTAGTGGGCTTGGTATCACGGTGTCTACTTCATTATGCAAAGCTCTTATTATGTGTTCGTATTGCGTGAATAAAAACCCCATATTTTCATTTTTAAGATAAGGGGAATTTGCTATTTGTGTTTCGAGGTTTTTCCATTCTTTTGCAAATATATCTCTTTGCTCTTTATTTTCTTTGCTTTGATAGATAAGTCCCTTAAAAATATCTGATACGCTTAAGGATACACCTCTGTTGTTTAAGGTATTAAAAATTCTTAAAGCATTTTCTTGTCCATCGCACTCAATAGGAAGCACTATGCAATCACGCAAAAGACATAAACAAAAATTAAACCAACTTGTTGGTTGTTCTTTAGCCAATTCATCTATTTTCTTAACAAAAAAGAGATAATTTTTTTCATAATTAGATTTAGATTTTTTAATAATATCATCGATTTTTTCCTTATCGTATTCATAAGAATCGCTAAGGATTTTTTCTAAAAGTTCATTATCAGAATCTATTGCCACATTGCTTTTTAAGTGTGGCTTAGAATAGTCTATATCGCCATTTAGTTGATTAGTATCCCAAAGACAAGAGGAAAGATGATTGAGTAAGACAGAAATATCATTTGATTTTTGACTAAGAGCTTTTTCATATAAAGCCCTAATAAAAAGACTTAAAGTAGTTGTCCTTTGCTGTCCATCAATGATGTTTTGTTTGTTATTTTCTTTAAAAACTACGACAGAGCCCAAAAAGTAATCTTCATTTTCCTCTTCTTTATTTATAAAAAAGGAGTATATATCATCATATAACTGTTCGCATTCATCCTCACTCCATACATATGTTCTTTGATACATGGGAATTAAAAATTTATTTTTTGAAAGATATTCTAAAACGCTTTTTCGCTCGGTTTTCATCTCTGCCATAATTAGTTCCTTTATTCAAAAATCAAATATTGTATCTGTATTTTAAAATAAATATATTCATTATGCAAGTAAAACCCCTAGAATCACCCTTTTCTTGCGTTTGACATATTCTTTATTAAGCGGGTTTATATCATCTTTTTGTTTGGCTATCATTTCTTTGTAGTAAGCGACTTTGTAGTCCAGCTTTTCTAGCACTACTTGGAGTTTTTCTATATCATCAAGTGTTTTTTGTCTCTGTCTTTGGATAATCTCTAGCCGCTCTTGTGCGGTATTCTCGCCCTTAGCACATAGTGTAATGTAGTATTTGATATCCTCTATACTCATACCAATCTGCCGATAACAATCTATCCAAAATACCCATTGCACATCTTTCTCACTAAAATACCGCACGCCATTGCTATCCTTTTGCACAAAAGGAAAAAGCCCCTTATCCGCCCAAAACCTCAAAGTCCTAGAGGCTACGCCTGTTTTTCTCTCTACTTCGATGATTGTGTATGCCATAGTTTTATCCTTTTTGCTAGGTATTATAATGTATCCTACATTAAGTGTTAATTTAGTCTTGCTCTTTATTACTTAGACTGCATTCAAAATTTGCGATATTTGTAACTCCACTTTTTCACGCTTTTAGCCCTTTCTCATATCCCTTAGGGCTTTGTAGTATGTATGGATAGCTTTTTTGTAGTTTGGAATCACAAAGCCCGTGTTTGGCTATTTTGCTAGCTGTCTCATCACAAAGCCTTTGCAAAGCTTTCAAAGCTTTATAGCTTTGTGTAATATCGCCTAGTTTATAAGTCTTTAACAAAGTCTTATAAGTCCCCTTAGAAAGAAAGTCAGGGAGGTATTTGCAGTGCTTTCCAAAGCTAAAGTTATG
>CASFZH010000058.1 GCA_949299115.1 uncultured Helicobacter sp.
GTTTGCAATATTGTAAAATTTTAATTAATATATTAGATAATCTCATAACCTCAACCTTAACCACAAAGTATACTTTTTGTATATACTTCGTATTAATAAGAATGTTACAAATAACACATAATAAATGATATGTTTTTATTTATAAACATAGTAAAAGTTCTATTTTATGCGTGTTTGTGTGCTGAATGTTATATTATAAGTTAAAGTATATTGATTTTAAGTTGTTGTGGTGCTGTAAGTTTATTATTACTGTTTCAATATTATTATGTATGGTATGTTTTTTTTGAGGTTGTATCGTTATTGGAATTTGATTTGTCCTGATAAATATAATAGCTTGATAGCGATGCCTCTACATAGTGGACATGATAGCATAAAGACTATGCGTACTACATAAATATTGTTTGTGATTGCAGATATGACTAGAAGAATGTATTATTGTGTCTAGAGTTTTTCTTTTTTATTAAGATTTATCGTAAATATTTATGCTTTAATATACCATTAATATATTGATTTTTATGTTTGTATATATATTTGGGCATTTGCTTTTGCTACTTTATCACAATGTTCATTTTGTGGATGTCCATTATGGGCTTTTACCCATTGTGTATGTATTTTGTGATTTTTACTAAGGTGTAGATATTCTCCCCATAAATCTGTATGCTTTACGTCTTTAAAACCTTTTTTTATCCAATTGGGTAAATATTGTTCAATTGAATCGCATATATATTTGGAATCACTAATAATAATAACACTACACGGTTCTTTAAGTAATTTAAGTCCCTCAACAACTGCCTTTAATTCCATGCGACCGTTTGTGCTATATGGTTCTCCACCACTTATTTGTTTATATATTTTTTCACCATTTTCTTTTGTGTACTCAAGTAATGCACAAAAGCCGCTTGCACCGGGATTTCCTAAACTAGACCCATCTGTATATAGATTAACTTCTTTCATTCTGTTTTCTCATAGCACATAATTTTTTATAATTATAACTTAAAGTTTAAAAACATAAAATATTATCTTATTTTAAAGTCACATATAATAACGAAATATTAATAATTATCAATTATGATTGTATATATGGTAAAATTTTCTAAATCTAACAGCAAACAAATCCTTTAATATTTTATAACGAAGGAATGCAATGAAAATTATAAAACAGAATCCAAAGCGATTTATTATCGGTGTATTTACTATTGTTTGTATTATCGGATTATATTTCTATATGAAATATTCTCATTTTTCACTTGAACAAACTATTAAAACTGTATGGGAAACATATGTTGAAGAATGGGGATATATCATTCTATTTTGTTGGAGTATTTTAGAGGGTGAGTGGGGATTGTTACTTGCTGGTATAGCTTCTCATCAGGGTTATTTGGATGTTTATGTGTGTATTTTTATAGCAGGACTTGGAGGGTTTGTTGGTGACCAGATTTATTTCTATATTGGGAGATTGAATAAAGGTTATGTGCAGAAAAAATTTCGCGGTCAAAGACGTAAATTTGCTCTTGCCTCTCGATTAATGCAAAAATATGGTTGGCCAATAATTTTTATACAACGATATATGTATGGATTGCGTACAATCATTCCTATTAGTATTGGATTAACACGGTATTCAGCAATAAAATTTGCTATTATTAATTTAGTGTCCGCATGGATCTGGGCAGCAATAACAATTATTCCTGCTTGGTATTTTGGAAATGAGATTTTAGAATTTTTACAAAATTTTTTTATAAAAATAAAACAGAATACCGTTCCTTTTATAATTTTATTAGTTATAATTGCATGTCTTATAGCTATAATCATACGAAGACAAAAAAAAATATGTTAAAGGAATAAGAAAAAATGCAAGAAACCAAAACGATACAAATACAGCATGCCACACAAGAAAAAGGAGTGCAGATTATTTTTATCACAAAAGATTGTCTATCTGATGCAAATAAAAAAAATATTAGAGACTCTGCATTATTGGAAGAATTGGGTTATAAAGCAAAGGGAAATTTCTATGCACAAGCGAATAAAGTTTTATATGTGGGGCTAGAGGAAGACACTCCGTTGGCTTATGCTGATGCTGCATGCAATGCTATAAAAAGTTTGAAAAGTTTGCAGATTTCAGAATCTAGTCTTAATCTTAAAGATTTAAGTGCTGATAAAAAATATCATGTTATACAAGGGCTTTTGCTTGGTGGCTATGAGTATCAAGGTTTTAAAAGTAAAAAAGATGATATGACACTATGTGATATTATTATACATGTGTTACATCTAGAAAATGAGCTTTTACAAAAGGCACAGATTATTTGTGGGAGAGTAAATTTTGTACGTGATGTGGTTAACACACCGCCTAATATCGCGACTTCTGTCTATCTTTCCGATTTGGCACAGAATGAGACTATGAAGATTGTTAGACAAGTTAAACATGCAGAAGTAAAAGCTACAGTTCGCAGTAATTCTTATTTAGAAGAGCAGAAAATGGGGGCTTTTTTAGCAGTTAATCAAGCTTCTAATTTTCCTGCATTTCTTGTTCATTTGAGTTATAAGCCACAACACGTTAAAAAGAAGGTTGCTATTGTTGGTAAGGGGCTTGTATATGATACTGGAGGATTAAGTTTAAAGCCGGCTGATTATATGACCACAATGAAAGCAGATAAGGGTGGGGCATGTGCAGTCCTTGGTGCCTTTCTTGCTAGTGTGGAACTGGGTCTTGATGTTGAATTACATGCCATTATGGGTATTACAGATAATGCTATTGGGAAAAATGCGTATCGTCCAGATGATGTCTTGATTTCTCGTGAGAAAAAAAGTATTGAAGTAAAAAATACAGATGCTGAAGGTAGATTAGTGCTTGCAGATTGTTTGAGTTATGCTCAAGATTTAAATGTAGATATTATTATGGATTTTGCTACACTTACTGGAGCTTGTGTTGTTGCATTGGGCGAATACACAAGTGGTGTTATGGGATTTAATGAGGAATTAAAAGCAAGCTTTGTCGAGTCCGCATTGAAATCAGGTGAATTGGCTCATACACTCCCATTTAATTTACATCTAAAAAAACTTATAGAATCTAAAATAGCCGATGTCAGCAATACATCAACTTCTAGATATGGTGGAGCTATTACAGCAGGGTTGTTTTTGGGTGAATTTATTAGAGATTCGTATAAAGATAAATGGTTACATATTGATATTGCCGGACCCGCATATGTGGAAAAAGAGTGGGGTGTTAATCCACATGGTGCAAGTGGCATTGGTGTTCGTTCTTGCGTTGAGTTTTTAAGCAGCTTAAATTAGTCAGGTGTTTAATATGTGGGGTATTTTTTAATATAGTTTGATAAAAATTGCTGTAAAAACTTTTTGATTTTATTTTATTAAATGAAATGGAGCAAAGAATTTATATATTCGCGAGTATGTAGAAGTTGAGGGTAGAATTTTTATTAGAATACAAGAGAAGCCCATATTATATATTGTTTGCATTAATTTTTCATTACCCCATTCTATAAAATGAATACCTTTTTTTTGTATTGATTCAAGAAGTTTTAATTTTGATTCACTATCATTTTTTAAATATAAATCATAATGATATAACGTATGTTCATATTCATGTATAAAAGCAAAACTTGGGGAACTAACTGCTTGTATGTTTAATCGTTTTGCATATTCACCAACAAAATATGTTTTTCCTGACCCAACTTCTCCAAGAAGCAGAAAGATGGAGATTGGTTGATTGGTGTAGGCATTGTTATGTTGCAATGAGGTAACTATATCAACTATTGTTGCAATATCTTCTTGTTTGCACTCTATCGTAGTAAAACATTGCATAGGAATCCTTAATTTTAGTATTTGTGATGTAGTTTCAATGACAAATAGAAAGACTATAAATCATCAAGACTTATAACCTTAACATTTTGAATACCCAATTCATTTTTCATACTTTTTAATAGACTTTTATTATTGTGAATAAACTCCATAGTTTGATGATGTGTGTTGTCGATAGCATGTTGTTGTGTTATCGTGTCATTGTGTGGTAGAACAGTAGGCTGCATTGTGGTATTTTGAGAATCTTTATTGTGATATGATGTATCATGTTGTGTGTTGGTATATAATTCTTCATGAGTATTTGTGGATTGTGTGGAATCTTGTATTACTGCAGTAGTGTTGTGGTTATTGAATGTGTTAGAGTGGGTTTGTTGATGTGATATGTTTTGTGTCATTATAGTATTTTGAGAATCTTGATAAGCCAATTGTTTGGAAGAATCATATGCGATGTTTGCCGTAAGCATATCAGCAGGTTGTTTATCAACCTTAAGACGTATGTTAGACCCAAAAACATCTCTAGCAAGAGATATAATACCGCTATATCCGTGTCTTAAGGCATTTGTTTCATCTTCTGTTGTATAAAATATAAGATTCAGATTGTCTCCATCTATACCATTAAATATAACTTTATTTTCAAGAATATTACCAATATGATAATCCCTCTCATAAATTTTTTGTATAAAAGTTTTAAAAAGCATAGTTGTATTATTTTGTGTAGCATCGCTGTCGCTTTTTTCTTGATTGATTGTATGGTTATTTGAATTATTGGATTTATCATTATGAGAATAAATTTGTTGTGATATAGGAGAAAATGTGTTTGTAGGGGTTGTTTGATGTTTAGGTGTTGTTGAAGTGGGGGCATTGCTGGTAATGCTATTAGTGGAAGTAATGTTATATTGTGTGTCTAATTGAGGCGGGTTTTTTGCTGTATTATTTTCCATTGTTTCAAGCTCTTGAATAACACTAGTGATTTCTTTTATTTTTTGTGCCTCAAACATCTTAAGAATAGTAAGTAAAAGACAAAATTCACTATCACAATCAAATTGTAACATAGCTTTAGAATCATTAATAATATTAGCATATCGCATACCCAAAATAGGTGAAATTTGTGGTATTTCTTCTAGCATTTTATTTTTGATATATATACTCAACTCATCCAGAATCATTTCGATCTCATAACTTTCTAATTTTTTAACAAAATCTATACATTCTTGCATATTTTTATCTGATAATGCTTGAAATAGCGAATCAAAAGTTTTATGATCCAATGAGCCTAGCATATCTGCGATTTTTTTACTCGTAATATTATTTTCGCAAAATATTATGGCTTGGTCAAGTAGTGTAAGAGTGTCTCTTACACTACCGTGTCCGTTGCGTACAATCATATTGAGACTTTCTGTGTCGGCTTGCACTTGTTCTTTTTGCAAAATAGTGAGTATGTGGTTTTTGAGAATGCTTAATGGAATTTTTTTGAATCTAAAATGTTGTGTTCGACTAAGAATAGTTGGTGGGACTTTGAGTGGGTCTGTTGTGGCAAGTATAAATTTAACATAATGTGGTGGTTCTTCTAAAGTTTTTAATAAGGCATTAAAAGCTTCTTTAGTAAGCATATGGACCTCATCGATAATAAATATTTTAAATCTTCCAATCAAAGGTTTATAATGTGTTTGTTCGATTACATCTCTTATATCATCAATTTTGCGGTTGCTAGCACCGTCTAGTTCGATTATATCGATGTGTGAGCCATTGAGTGCTGCTTTACAGTTTGAGCATATTCCACATGGTGTAGAACTTATATTAGTTTCACATTGCAAACATCGTGCAAAGATTCTAGCAGACGATGTTTTACCGCTTCCTCGCAAACCGCTGAATAAATATCCATTGGCTATTTTTTTACTATCAAGAGCTAGAGAAAGTGTTCTTGCAACGCTTTCTTGCCCAATTAGTTCGCTGAATGTTTTGGGTCTATATTTAATGGCTAAGGTGGTTGATTCTTGATATTGTAAAGATAGAGAATCTGTATTGTCAGATAATTTTGAATCTTGTAAATTTGATACTATGTTATGGGTATCATGTTTGTATTGTGGGGAATCTTGATTATGAGATTTTGTGTTTTGTTGTGTTATTGGTGTTGGTGATTCTAACGGATTCATGGTAATTTGGGTATTTGTATAATGTACATTATTTTGTGGTATATGAGAAGTAGTATCATTGTGGTATAGATGAGGAATAACGGAACTTGTATGTGTGGTTAGTGCTTTGTCTATGTGTTCATCTTGTTGAAAATCAAAAATTGTTTGCCCTTGTCTAAATGGCATCGCGATGTCAATTGGATTATGTGATTGGTGGTGTATATCCCAAGGCGGATTATCTGCATTCATTAGAGCCTCATTTATTCTATTTCAGAAAGATAAAATGTTATTAAATGGTAATTATAAGATAAGATAATTTAATATTGACATAAAAAAGTTAAAAAAAAGTATAACTTAGTATTTTTTGCCTATAATTGTAGAATCCTTAAATTGATGAAGAACAATTTGAGATTCGATAAGGTAGAATTGTTTAAAGATATATAAAGGTAGGTCTAATGTAGGGAGGCTTTTATGATACTAAGTAAGTATTGTGCGAGTGGCAATGATTTTTTAATTTTTCATAGTTTTGAGGAAAAAAACTATTCTAAAATGGCAGTTGAGTTATGCAATCGTTTCTATGGTATTGGTGCGGATGGATTAGTTGTTGTGTTGCCATATATGTCGAATCCAGAACATAGAGATTCGCAAAAGAATTTTACAGATCAATCTCTATTAGTAGATAAAAATTGTGAGATACCATATTTTTACGAAACTATTGCTTACAAATGGGATTTTTATAATTCTGATGGAAGTATGGCAAATATGTGTGGCAATGCTAGTAGAGCTGTAGGTTTATATGCTTATCATAATAGTTTGGCGTCTTTAAAACATAATTTTTTAAGTAAGTCAGGTATTATTGCGGTACAGATTCAAGAAGTTATTCATGAAAAAAAGGCTTTTGTGCAAAGTAATATAGGGAAATTTAGTTTTGAAGGAAATTTTATTGAAGATAAAAAAGGCAATATGTATGAATTTGAATTAATTAATATGTGTATCCCACATTTAGTGTGTCATGTGGATTCTATAAGGAGCTTTAATTCCTTGTGTATGGATTTGGAATTTTTAGCAAAATTGAGACATAAGTATAATGCTAATATTAACATTGCTTTTAGGGACAATAATATTGTGCATTATGCCACATTTGAGAGAGGTGTGGAGGGTATTACACAGGCTTGTGGTACAGGAGCATGTGCTGTATATGTTTCTTATCGCGATTTTGCACAAAAATATGTTTTAATTCCACCAAGTAGAGAAAGATTGTCTGTATCATGTGTTAATGAGACGGTTTATTTTGCTGGATTAGTGCATAAGGTATGTGATTGTATTATATAAAATATATAATTGCAGTATTATGTAGACACAAAGCTTATAGAGTTACATTGTGAAGTTTATTGATGCAGGTAAGATAGAACGAAGCAATTATGTTTGTAAAAACAATGTTTTCACAAATGAGTTGTAGTATTAGAGTTTTGGTGGTGTATAATAGAACTTAAAAAATGCTCTTTTTAGTTTTCTATAATGAAAATAAAAAGGTTGCAGTATTCTATATAAAAGCGGGATTGTTTTGATATTCCCGCTCCCACGTATTCCTCCAATGGTTGTTGGGCTTCCATCTTCACTTATTAAAAATGGCTGATAAATAATATTATCAATACCATGTTGTAATACGTATTCCATGTAGGTATCCACTTGACCATTCCATATCTTTTGTGCTACAAATTTTTGTGCTGCTTGTGGTGTGAGATAGTATCCTTGTATGCCATTTGTAGTTTTTAGAGTCCAAAAAAAATTGCTATCTTTGATTCTATTCTTTATTTTGATATTTTTTTTGCAAAAATAAAATCGCACAAAAGGAAATTGTGATTCACATATTTCTTGTATTCCTTGTAAAAAATGGGGTTCAAAATTTATATCGTCTTCTAGGACTATAATGGGTTCTTGCCTTTTTATGCATTCTTGCCATAAGCGGTAGTGCGAGGCATAACAAGCAATTTCGGTATCTAGTAGTAATATGCCATGTAGCATATAGCAAGCAATAGGATTGTAAAATTTTTTGTATTCTAAAAATTCTTCGCTTTTAGAATCTGTTGCCTTGAAAAATTCATACTCCAAATGCAGCTTTGAGTAAAGAGGATTCTGCGATAAGAGATCCATTTTATTTTGCATTGCATATCGTCTATCTTTTGATTTTTCAAGATTAATGATAAATATTTTCATCGCATACCCTTATATTATTTTATTAAATTAGTATTTTGTGGAATTACAATCATAATGGTAAGATAATTGTTTTTAGTTTGATTCTAGAAATCTAGAATAATCATGGATGCATGATGCCACTCTAAAATCATAAATATATAGAATCTTACCAGTGCTATACTTATATTGAACACTTTAGAATACTAAAAAAGTGCATTAATGGAATCTATAAATTGTATTGGGTCAACTTGTGTGCCGTGTATCATCATGGCAAAATGTAGATGAGGTGCATTTACGCGCCCCGTATCACCACTCAATGCGATAACTTCTCCTCTCTGTACATTTTGTCCTACATGTACTTTGATTTCACTACAGTGATAATACATGCTAAATACGCCTTCACCATGACTTATTACTACGGATTTTCCCGCTAGGAATCTATCTTTTGCAAGAACCACAATGCCATTATTGCTTGCGACAATCGGTGTTCCCATTGCTGCTCTAAAATCTGTGCCACTATGATAACTTTTAACTTCACCATTAAAAACTCTTGCGGATCCAAATGGGCTTGTTATATCGCTAGAGAGAGGATAAATAAAGGTTTGATTCCAATAACGTTTTTTTGTGTAGGTTGTATAAATTTTATTTGCTTCTGCTAATTCTTGTGTTATACGTTGATTAGCCGCAGTATTTGGCTTAACCTTATTGGTATCCGTGATTGTGATTTGCTCTTTGCGGTAATTGCCTTGTATAATGTTAAGTGTAATGGCGTTACCTATATCAATTATTTGTGGTTTTGTATAATAGCCTATCGGCACGAAAGCAATGTGTTTGCTCGAATCTGTGGGATGTGGTATCCATGTAAAATGTTTTTTACCAATTTGCAATGATTGCGGTTTTTTTACTGAAGTTACAGCAATAAAGGTTGTTCCGTTAGCAATGTTATATTGTGCTGAAGCTGTTTTTGGATTTTTGCTAGATTGGGATATATTTAAAGCTAAGGTTGCAGAATGCTTGTGTAATAAATCTGCATTTGTGAGGTCCTGTGGTATTTGTTTATTATTTGGTTGGAGGATATTATTATATTGTGGTGGTGATGTATCAGGCTGGGATTTTTTGGAATCCTCAGTGTCTTTAGGAATAGAATATTGTAGATTATTAGGATTCTGTTTTTTCTTGCTATCTTTTATGGGGTAATCATTATCTAATGTATTATTGTGTTTTGATGATGATTGAGGATATGTGCTTGGATATTGCATATTGTCATTTTTTTTATTTGGATCGGGTAAGAATAGAATGGAGTCAGCATAGAGGAAAAACGTTGCAGTATTTGCATATAATAACAATATCACTAGAAATGATTTACTTATAGGCATGAGCTAAAATCCTTAAGAGTTCTAGATATTTAAGCTACTCTAAAAAAGAGATATAATCATAGAAAATAGATAAATGTTAGATTGCATTATGGCTGTTTCTACAAATCATCGAATAGAATTGTATAAAATAAAAACTTACAGTTTGCTTATCTTTATTCACTAAGCATTATGTAATCATAAGAATATGTATGGTATTATAAATATTTGAGGAAAATATAATTTTGGAGCGACATTAAAGAATGCAAACTAAAGCTGAATTTCGTGATTTTTTAAAATCGAAACGCACACATGCTTTTTGCATGCGAGATACGATTGTCATGCAAAAAATTTTTTCATTTATTGCAACATATAAGCGACCCAAAGCATATAAATATTATAGACATAATAGATTATCATATTATCAAAATATTAAGCCTTTTTATAATATTTTACTTTATAATGCTTTAGAATCTGAAGTTAAGACGCATACAATTATAGCTAGCTTATTGCGAAACAAGAAATATCAAGTATTTATTCCAAAAGTTGAAAAAGTTAGTTTTAAAATGGTAAAATACCGATTGCCACTGGTAAAGAATAAATTTAATATTAAAGAATCTTTATGTAGTAAGAATAGTTACAATGTAATAGTAGATATAGCTGTTATCCCAGTTTTAGGTGTAGATAAAAATTTAAAGAGAATAGGGTTTGGAAAAGGTATGTATGATAAATTTTATGCAACATTACGAATAAAGCCTTATAATATTTTTGTAAGCAGAGTTTCCCATATATCAGAGTTTGCATTATGTGATTGGTATGATATTATGGCAGATATATATGTGAGTTCTTATCCATGATAGATATTGCTCTATACTGTATAATAACCGCTATTTGTGCTATATTAGCTACATTTTTTATAATGCGGAAATTTACTAATCAAATTGTGATTACTAATTATCAAAGTGCTGCACGAATCAAGGCTTTAGAATATGAATTAGAACAGCTTTTAGATGATAAACATGCTAAAATACAAGAAAGAGAAATGGTTTTTGAACAAAGAATCGATAGACAAAAAAAGGAATTAGAAGAGCAGCTCTATAATAAAATACGTGAAGCCGAATACAATAACGGTATTGTGAAGGAGGCAAAGGCACAGATTTTATGTGAAAAGGAAGAGCAAACAAGGGTTTTGCAACAATGCAAGAATATAAAAGAAAACCTTATAGAATCTTTACAGAATTATACTTCCTTAACCAAAGAAGAGGCGAAAAAGAAGTTGCTCCAATGTCTTGAAGAAGAATTATCAGAGGAGAAAGCAAGGCTTATACGTCGCTATGAAACAGAAGCAAAAGCAGAGGCTAAAAAGAGAGCCAACTACATCATTGCTCAAGCAACAACTCGTTTTGCTGGTGAATTTGCCGGGGAAAGATTGATTAATGTTGTGAATTTGCCTAATGATGAAATGAAAGGTAAAATTATTGGAAAAGAGGGACGGAATATTAAAACATTGGAGATGATAAGCGGTGTTAATGTAATTATTGAAGACATGCCTAACGCCATTGTTTTAAGTTCTTTTAATTTGTATAGAAGAGCTATTGCCACCAAAACGCTTGAGATTCTCATCGAAGATGGTAGAATACAGCCTAGCAGAATTGAAGAGGTATATGAGAAAGTTAAAAATCAAATGGACGAACAAATCTTTCAAGATGGAGAAGAGGTTGTATTGAATCTTGGGATTGGGTATGTTCATCCGGAAATTAAAAAGCTTATTGGCAAATTAAAATATCGTGCGAGTTTTGGACAAAATGCACTTGGACATTCATTGGAAGTTGCCAGACTTGCGGGTGTTATTGCTGGTGAATTAGGTGGAGATGAGAAATTAGCCAAACGTGCCGGGCTTTTACATGATATTGGCAAGGCTCTTACTGATGAATTAGGTGGTAGTCATGTAGATTTGGGTGCTGAAATATGTTTGCGGTTTAAAGAGCATCCAGTAGTCATTAATGCTATAAGGGCTCATCATGGACATGAAGAATCCCAAAGCATTGAGTGTAGTGCAGTTTGCACTGCAGATGTTTTGAGTGCCGCACGTCCAGGAGCACGTCTTGAAGCATTAGAAAATTATCTTAATCGTGTGCAAGATCTAGAAAAAATTGCAATGGAAAAATTTGGTGTAAAGCAAGCTTATGCTATTCATGCTGGCAGAGAGGTAAGAGTTATTGTGAGGGCTGATTTAATAAATGATTCTCAAACACTTATTTTAGCTACAGAAATTGCCAATGATGTAAAACGTAAGTTGCAATATCCAGGTGAAATAAAAGTTAATGTCATACGTGAGATGAGGGCTATTGCAATAGCATGAATTTAATTTGTTATATTTTATAGATTTTTGATTTATGCAACAATCTAAAATCTTTGAAATATCCTTTTTATGTCCTATCAATTATCATTAATAACATTTAGAAGTTATATTATAAAATTTATTTTTTATCAATTTATTTTGAGATTTATATAGTTTCAGTAATTAATCAACAAAATTATAATGTTTTACTTAGGATAAAAAGTAATTAAAAATATAACTTAATTGCAATTATTAAATTATTCCGATACATATTGTGTATAATTTTATGTGTATTTTATTTCGACAGAGGATGTTATAATGAAAAATGCAAGCATAAAAATTAAAGTTGCTGTTATTACAAGTGTCATTGTAGTCATTTCAATGATTTTATTGAGTTTTGTTAGTGCATTTTTAAATAAGAAAGATGCTATGAATACAAATTATGCGACTCAAGCGGATCAGCTAAGACTTATTGATTTGTTGATACAAGATTTAAATGCAGTTGCAGAAGCTTCATTAAAAGCAAGTTTAAAAAGAGCAGGGGAAATTCCTCTTGAAGAATTAAAAAATTCTCGCATAGTTTTGGAGAAATATCCGCAAAGCCTTTTTCAAATTAGTAAAAATGCGGCAAGATTGGCTGCGAGTTATTTGGGATATCCCAACGGTGAAGTGGTTGAGAGTACAAGTGAAACAGAAAAAAATAATGTTGCTGGAAATTTGAAGGGCGGTAAAGGGATGGGATATATGAGTACCGAACGTCCATGGTATATTGGAGCATTAAAAAATAATGGATTGTATCAAACGGGAGTGTATCAAGATTCTATAACAGGTAAGCCAAGTTTTTCTTATGCGATGCCTTATTATCGAGATAATGAATTAATAGGTGTTTTTGGTGTTGATGTCCTGCTAGTTGAATTACAGAAACATTTTGATTATATGTATGAAAAGTCATCAAGTAGTCACAGTTTCTTTGTGCTTGATTCTAAAGGGATACCTTTTTTAGCTACAAATAAAAATATTATTTTGCAAAAAGACCCGTTCTATAATAAAATTGCACAAATATCTGAAAATACAGGAGATTTTGAGCCTTTTCAAATTAATGAAAAAGGGATTGAATATATTGGACAATGTAAGAGCTATAAAGATGTAAGATTTGCGAATTATACATTGTGCAGTTTAACTCCTCTTAAAGATGTTGAAGACCCAATAGTAAAAGCAGCATATATCCAATTGGGAATAAGCATACTTTTTGCATTTATCGTTAGTATTCTTTTATATATAGCAGTAAGGCACTTTTTATCACCAATTAATCCCTTGCTTAGTATTTTACTCTCCTTTTTCAAATACCTCAATCATGAAACTAAAGAAGCTCCAAAGCCAATCATTATTAAAACGCAAGATGAGTTGGGTATCATGGCAAAAGCTATTAATGACAATATCCAAAAAACACAAAAAGGCTTAGAGCAAGATGCTAAAGCAATAGAACAATCAGCCCAGACTGCTAAAGAAATAGAAAGTGGCAATCTTACTG
>CASFZH010000059.1 GCA_949299115.1 uncultured Helicobacter sp.
AACTTGAGTGAGGAATTTTAGACTAAATGAGCTTAAAATTTTCTTAAATATATAAAAATATTGATAAAATTTTTATAATGGTGAAATGTGAGTGGGGATATACTGTAATACAAAAGAAATTAATATAACCAAATAAACCAAATACGACAAAAGAAAAATATTGAAAGAAAATATCATTATGCAAGTAGAAATTAAAAAAGTGTCAAGGTACTATCGGTAATATTCAAATTTACTATAGCCCATAATGTTTGCAAAAAAATAATACAGAACAGAGCAATATAGCAATAATTAAATTTAATTTTTGGAGTTTCATATATTCCATTTGATAATGTCCAATTATATTGCTTTTATTGCAATGTCTTATTACATCATAGTATAAAAATATATTCTGCCTCTACCTAAGATAGAAAGAATGCATCAAGCAACACCTAAAAGTATAGAATCAAATTTTACTAGAGCATAAAGCTCAAATTACCATATCAAAGTAAAAGAAGACGAGTAATGCTGTGTATAAAATGTGAGGCATGTAGTCCTAATAACAAGACATGGGTTTACACTAATTGCCGAGCACATAATAAAACATAAAACTTAACGGCAGAATCAATGCTTCCATAATACATTAAAAAGATGGTTTTGGTGTTTTGGAGTTCACAGTCGGTAATACTGGATAACTCACAACAGGCATTTTACCATCAAGTGATTTGAAAAAAGTAGCTATAGAATGGACTTCTTTATCAGTTAATTCAATACCCAATTGGATTCTCCCCATTTCTTTAATAGCATCATTAATCTCCCAATATTGTCCATTATGAAAATAAGGAGCAGTCTGTAAAATATTGCGCAAAGTTGGGGCTTTAACTAATCCATCTTCATTTCCCTTAAAATCTCCAACTTTTGCAAATTTATAAGTGTCTACTACTTGAAATGCTTGCATAGAACCACCAAGATTAATGCCACTATGACAAGCCACACAGCCTTTTTCTATAAATATATCTAACCCTTCTTGTTCTTCTTTGCTTAACGCTTTTGTATTACCCAATAAAAAATCATCATAACGACTTGGAGTAACTAAAGTCATCTCGTAAAGTGCAATTGTATCTGCAATCAACTTAAAATCAATTTTGACATTTGATCCGTAAGCTCTTTTAAATTCTGCAACATACTCTGGAATTGAAATAATTTTTTGTGTGGCAAGATTTGGCTGTGTATTCATCTCAACGGGATTCTGGATTGGTCCCTGGGCTTGGTCACCCAAATGATTCGCTCTACCATCCCAAAACTGCACATCATTAAACACAGAATTTAATACTGTGGGACTATTCAAGTTATGGGGATTAGCCGCCCATTTATGTCCAATAGCTGCAGGAATCACATCTGTTCCAGCTAAAGCTAAATTATGGCAAGTATTACATGAGATAAGATTTGAACTAGAAAGGCGTGGATCAAAATACAATTTCTTACCAAGCTCAATCTGCTCTTTTGTAAGCAATGGAGAATATTCCTTAGCAATCCCTGTATCTTTTATTTTTTGTTGCTGATATTGCATCAATGCCTTTCCTGATGGCATAGGTTCTAACCCAGAATCTTTCGCTTTTTTAATCAAAACAACAGCATTAGGCAAATTTGTAGTGGCAGCAACAGCAACAGTAAAAATACTAGCAACCATAATACTAACTTTATTCATCGGCATCTCCTAAAATTTTATAATGTGTAAAATAATCCCATATAAACTCCAATGAAATATTATAATAAAAAAATTACTTTTTGTAAATAATTTTCCTATTTTATATTAAAAATAAATAAAAATGATATTTTACTATATCAATAGTATAGTAAAATCATAAAAATATTAAATTATAAAAATAAACTAAAAATATAAAATATATTTAAAATTCAATAAATATTTGAGTATTATATTACTATAATAATAGAAAAAATGCCTATATATTAGATTATATCTTATTATCATTAATTCTATATAAATGATAATATATATTAAAATATTAATAACTTTATTAAAATTTTACAAAAATTATTATCATATAGATCTAAAAAATACATACAAATATCAAAAAAAGTTCAATAATAAATAATATAAAGTTATTTAAAAGAATAATAAATATAAATATATACCAATACTTTTCATATTAATTTTTATCAATAAATTATTTTTATTTGAAAAAAATTATAATTTTAAACTAATCAAAAAAATATTTTCCATTTATTTGTATTTTATGGTATAACATAAAAGCAAGAATAAACAGATACTTATTACAATAACTTAAACAACATAGTATTCATTGGACAATAAGACAATCTGCCGTCAAGATTCTAAATTGAAAAACACCAATAAAGATACCATATATTAGTATCCCATCACCTTTTTAATTCACTATGTTAACATTAACAATTATTTGAATATTTTGCAGAATCACATTATTTAAAAGTTAATTGCAAAATATCAAAATCTTAAATTTCAAAATAGCAATTTCTCATTTCAATGACAAAGAAAATGGACACTAGGAATATTGTGAGAAACTTCTCTATCTTACAGTAATTTGCAATCTAATACTATTCTAAGACATCACTTATAAAGACTGAATATAAAATACACATAATTCTATAAATACCACAAGACTTTCTATCATCTGTATAAAATTCACATCTACAAATATGATAAATCGTGTAAGATGTAAAATCATTGCACTATTAGTCCAAACATAATAAATATCAAGTTACCGCATTGAAAGCCTACTCTAAAATCTTTGTGCAAAATTTGAAAATTTATTGTTATTTATAGTAGCTTTTAATGGTTTCATAGTAAACCTTGAAATCATTAAAACAAAAATAGAGATAATACACTAATACAATACTGTTGAATTAAGATTCGAAAGGTCTTTTAATCCTATCTGATAAGAGAGTTTAAAATGTTCAAAGCCTAATACATAGAATCGCTAAAAATTTAAACTATGGTAATAGAGATTCTAAAACAGCATAGCAGAACCATTGTGGTAATTAGAGACATGGTTATAGAATCAAGCAGACTTTAGCGGCACAAGAATAAAACAAATTCAAACATTAGGTGTCTCATAATATTCACCAATATCCTTTTTTTTGAGTTAAGCCATGGCTGTGTTGTCATCTTTTTAATATCACAATAACGGCAAAAAGGAATTGGTTTTGATACAAAATATAAAATATCTTGATATATTATATTATCCGCATGAATATCAATAGAATCAAAAGCACTCAATTCAAGTTTTTCATCAAAATAATTATTAAAATGTGTTATATTGGCTGCTACACTACAAGGATATATTTTGCCATTTTTCAGTTGATTACAGTGGTTAGCTCGATGACAACGCACAAAATTATCAAATGGATCACTATCACCTTTAGGGTTTAAACATGTTTTAAAACTTGTCTTTTCTACTTGTTCATTGTTAAAGAAAATAATGGGGATATTATAAGTATGGCATTGTTGTTTGATAAAATCCCAATCAATTTGTATTGGATATTTTGTAAGATGGAGTTCAATATTATTGTCTTGACATGCTTTCCAAAAGCTTTCATCTTGTTTGGGGAGCAATATACCGTTTGTAATAATCCAAATCCGACTTTGCTGAAAATATTGGCGTAGAATATACATATAGTCCTTGCAATTTTTATTTAATAGAGGTTCGCCACCCATTAAATGGAATCTTTCAATAAGCCCATGTGTGATTTGAGCTAATCTTTTTATATCTTTTTCAAATATTTCTATATCATAATAGCCCTTTTTTTGCTATTTGTGAAAAATTATCACAGCTATAACAATGCAAATTGCAATGTTCTGCTAAATGAATATCTATAAAACCTAAAAAAGCATGCGGGGTTGTTTTTTTATGCATTCTGTCTGACAATAGAGTCTTTTATCAAATCTCTCATGATAACGGCGGTTTTTTATGATTGACATAAACCATTTTTTTGGATTTACTTTCTTTGCTTTTTCTAAAAGTCTCATCATATCTCCTTAAGGATTTCAGAGAACAATACCAAAAAAAAAAAAAACAAAATGCCAATATTGAAGTAATGCTATGATGTTATTGGAAATAAATATTATAAAAATCTTATGTTTAACTTTGCTAAAAGTGCTTGGAGTTTCGCAATTGCCTTGCCTCTATGCGAGATTTTCATTTTTTCTTTTAAGGGAAGTGTGGCAAGAGAGTGAACAAGAGAATGTAAGGTAATCTTACTATTATGATAAATATGTTGATTGTGATGTGATATAGAATCAAATTGTGGTATGCATGTATCTAAAAAATTGGAATCTTGCTTATACTGAGGCAGCATTGATTTTCTAGTATTATCATAAGAATCTGCATATTTCGTGCTACTTGCAACCGTATGTTGCAACGTAAAATCAATGGCATCAGATATGTTATTCATTTCTCTATCTCTATAAAACATGCTATCATAACCAAAGCCATGATTACCTTGCTCTTTTATTGCTACAATGCCCTCACATCTGCCATGCACAACACCATTTATAACATAATCTCCTATTGACGTTCTGCGATATTGTATGTCATATTGCAATAAAGAATCTTCTGACACAACAGAATCTTGCAAACACGCAACATAAGCGATACTACATTGAAAAAAGGCATAACTTCCCCAAAGGTTACGACTCATTAATGTATTAATGAGGGCTTTGCGATTTTCACTATCACTTGCATTTTCTTGTGTCATTTTGTTATGGCATATATGAGCATAACGTGCAGAAAAGATCCCGGGCATATTATCAATTGCCTCAACACATAAGCCGCTATCATCAGCAAATATTATATAATTAGTATGCAAACAATGTAGATTCTGTATCTTTTCATAGAGACATTGTGCTTTTATCATCGCATTTTCATCAAATGTAGCCCCATTTTCAAGCGGCTCAAAATCAGAGATTCCTAAATCTTTTGGACACAGAATCTTTGTATTAAAAACATCAGCAAATTCTTTGATTTTATGAAAATTATTAGTGGCAAGAATGAATGCAGATGGTTGCATACCTATCTTACAGTAATGGTATGAGTGTTATTCTTACCACTTTTTAATGTATATTGGTAGACACCATCAAGTGTAATGGCAATGCGATAAAAGGTATTTTTTGTGTTGACTCCAACATCAGCAAAGATTTTTTCCCCTGTGCCAATTTTAGCGTCATAAGGACTGCCGCCATCGCGACTAAAATCTACAATTATTGTGGTTGGGCTAACTAGCAAGAAATGACGAATGATTCTATGTTTAGGAGAACTGATAACAAATGTTGAACCCTCCATAAAAAACTCAAAATCATTAAGGCTAAAATAGCGTTTAGCAATATTGCGAATAGCCCCTTCTTGTGTGATTTTAATAGGATAGTGCCAATCAATAGTCTTATCAATATGTAATTCTTTGTCCTCTAATGTGCCATCAAGGTTTTGGAATGTTAATGTTACACTTTTTAGTTCCCTTGCATTACTTGGTAATTGTATGCTCTCTGTAGAAAGGAATTTTTTGCCTTTATTTTTTTGTTGTACCTGAAAATCTCTCTGATTCGTATTGAGCATAAAGGGATTAGTGTTTGCAAAAAGATTAATGCTACCATACAATAGACATACAGCCATCAAAAACCATTTCATACAAATCCTTACTATAAAAATCCTAGAAACCATAGCAAAAAAGAGTCCATATTGCAAATTATAGTAACTCATTGCTATAATTATTGATTAAAATTTTACGATTCTACAAATCATCGCTATAGCTTACTGCTTTTTAGAATCTTGTTTGCTATAATAACCGCTTGTAGAGTTACATAAGGAGAATTTGTGCTTATTTTTAGCCACCTCACATCACAACAAAAATTTCAAGAAATCAAGCAATTTAAGGATTGTGATACCATAGAGTCAGATACATGTGCCTTTTTTAATATTCACGATGCTACTATGATAGAATCGTATTTTGAGCTTGCTAAACAATTACAAACTCATGAAGTACCGTATGCAGTCATCATTCGTGGGCTAGGATATTGTGGTGCTAAAGAGTTTGATTTCAATATTAGTCTATCTCCAGAATCTTGGTTTGATGAGCCCATTTTAAGAAATAACTATTGGCTTGAGAAAATGAAATTGTCAGCTACAAATCTCATTCCGCTTAATATGGCATTATTAATGTTTGCCAATTTTCATGCAAAATATTTTATTCTTGATAGAAATAATTATCACAGTCTTTTTGTGATTCAAAATCTTGCTAATTATTATTTGCTCGATACCAAAATACTAGCGATTGTTGAATCATATCAACAGATTCAGCAACTTTCATGGTTCGGCACAAATGGAAATACACAGCAATATGTAGGTCTTGATGGCGTTATTGAGCATAATATGTTGTAATAATCTTCTTTTGTAGTCTCTCCATTTTCCAATAATGATTGTATTGTAGTATATCTAGGACACTATTACTCTTTTAACATCTCTTAATGCTTCACAACAACTTAAAATTTTATGAATCTTTTCAATAGTTATACAGCATTATACTCACCAACAGCATACTGATGGGCATCACCGCATGCTTGTATAAATTCCACCATATCAGAGATTTCTAAACGTATAAAATCACCCTTTATAGAATCATATTCCTGAATGAAAAGAATTGTTGTTTTTGGTATGAGATTCGGACGCAATAAAAATCTCTTTTTGTTACGTGTCATAGTTTCCCCTTGCACGACACTATTCATAAACACACCTTTTGCATACAGTCCACATGTTTGCGGTTTCCCCGTTGAAATAAAAGTAAAATCAATTTTAAAGTCCTGATAATCATTCATAGCATTAACCGTAACTTTTTCCCAACTTGAATCACTAATAGCTTTAATATATTGTGTACTAAAAAGCCATTTTTCCTGTCCTAGTCTTAAATCCTGTGTATGTGAAGACTGTTTTTTGGAATCATCACAACCAAAAAAGATACTCATAAACAATAAAATTCCAACAACATAGCATTTTGGTTTATATATCATTGTCGTATCCTTGATATTAATAATAAAACTAGATTCTATCATAAGAAAAACAAAAAAACTTTTTTTCGAATAAAACTTGAGAATGACAATATTCATGTGTTTTAAGAACATGTAAGACATCATAGACCTACAACTCAAAAATCAGAACATAGCATGTATAAATCTTGCAATAAGCAAGCCATCAAATTGCATTTGGGCTAATTCGCTGCTCTTAGCTACTTACAATTATTTCATAACGTATAAATACTTGTAAGTAACACATAAACGTGTGCCATCAATATAATTTCGTACAATAAAATACTCTGACACATTAGATAAAATCTAGCATAATACAAAAATTTTGTTATACGAATATAATCTTGTTTCCCATTATAGTGTCATGAAATTTTTGGTAAAAGGTGTCGCACATTATCAACAATACAATGTGCTTTTTCATCTAGGCAATTCGGTATGGTATTATGTATGACTAAATGAGGATTTGGTTCATCAAAGGCTATATCTATACCGACTACATTTTTTTCCAATCCACGTAGTGCTTTACTATATAGTCCCTTTTGGTCTCTTTTTATTAATTCTTGCATATCACATTGGATATACACTTCAAAATAATTTGGCAATGTAGCCCTATTATACGCATACACTTCTTTAAACATTGAAATAGCACTTACGATAACAATCATGCCTTGCTTACTCAAAAAATTAGCAAATTTAGAACGCTTCAGTGATACCTCAATGCGTCCCTGCTTATCATATCCATAATGTCCCAAAATATCCCTCAATTCATCGCCATCTAAATAAATTACTTGACAATATTGTGAACGTATTGTATTATATAAAGCCCGACTGACTGTGCTTTTACCGCTACCTGCTAAACCTGTGAGCCAAATCACTAAGCCATTATCCATTTCATTCTCCTTAATTCTCCTGATAGAATCTCTATCAATCAAATGCTTGTAAATTTTTCTTAATGGGTAATGCTACGCCATTGAACACAATGTTTGTAGCATACATTCCTTGATTAAGATAATACAATCTATGATTCTATAATAGCAATTTCCAAATCACTCTTGCAATCTATCTCACACCAGCCACCATTAACCATCACTGCTTTCGCATTGTGATATGTGTCAATAATACCCTGCAAAAAACTTGTCATATACATGTTGTTAAAATCTTTACCATCATAATAAGCATTTCTATCTAAGTTATCATAAAAATCAAGCACCTTTTGTAAAAAATTATGGGAAAATTTAAAAAGCCCCATATATTGCCCATCTATATCATCATAGCTTGTTGGTTTTTTACCAAGCTCTACTATAAAGTCTCCTCGCACAGAATCTTTACGTAATTTCAATGTCTCTGCATCACTTAATGGATCGCTAAAACGTCTTTCCCACAAATCTCGCCATTTTGTATCTATGAGAATAGCAAAGTCATCTGTATTTTTTTGTAGTTTCATAATACTCTCTTTGAAATACACTATATCTGCATATGAAATAATAAGATCTTCTTTATTGTCGATACATTCCTGCATAAATTCTCTTGCACAAAAGAGTGTAGCTACCATATTTGTATAAGCATAGTCTGGATTATTATAGAATCTTTTTATATCTTTGCTTATCAAATAGTCTTTCAAAATATCATACAAATAGCCTCCAACAACGGCTATATTCTCTATATGAGAATCTCGTAATGCCTCTATTTCATAATCAATAATTTTTTTATTACGATACTCCACCATACACTTCGGTACATTTTGTGTTAAAGGCATAAGCCTAGAGCCAAATCCAGCTGCCAAAATAATAGCGTTCATTCTTTCTCCTTCTATTTCATGTTGTGTTAGAAATAGTAATTTGGGATTGTGATTTTTTGGTTTACGTTATCATGACTTTCATAATTACACAGATTCTATGAATTTCAATAGAATTTGATAAAATAGAGTGTGCTTATTTATTATTATATAATGTTTGGAATATGGGCTCTCCATTCTTGCAATATTTGTGTGTTGTGTAAGCCATTTTCCCTTTCTATATGCCACATTATGGCATATATTGGCAATGTTTTATGCTTAAAAGATTCTATACTTGTATCCTTAGCTGTCGCTAGAACAATAAGATTACTAGGGATTTGTGTTATCATATAATTGTGAAAAGAATTGGCTATAAACGTTTCATCACCTTGATATATAGCATGTTGTCCTACATGTCCTATGCAAGATTCTATAGTAGAGTTAAAAAAATGGGCTATTATTTGTGCTCCTCTGCAAATCCCAAGGAGAGGTAATCTATTTTGTATACAATACTCTATAATACCTATTTCATATCGATCTCGCATCATAGATGGCATGGTATCATTGTAGCAAGATAAATCATTGCCGCCACTTAGAATCACCGCACAAAGTTTATCTGCATATTTCGTAAAATCAATCCCATAGCTTAATGGTAGCGGTAAAAAACCTTGGAATATTTCTTGTGTCGCAAAAAATTTTCCCCAATCAAGGCTTAAAACTTCTCGCATTTCATAATATTCTTGATTCTCTATCAATCTTTGTGTGATACCTATAAATCTCATGTCAATCCTATAACACAAATTTGTTCGCTCTCACAATCTATCATGAGCATATTTGCCTCTCTATACTTTTTAAAAGACTCCTCACCAACACCAATAACAGCTGGTAATCCTAACTCTGAAGCACGTATAGCCATGTGTGAATTAGCCCCTCCATAGCATGTTATAAAACCAGCAATATTTTTAGAAAACAGATAATCATATCCCGGATCTGCAGCATAAATACACACTATTTTACCCTCTATGTCAACTTCATCTTCACGTGCTACTGAAGCAGTGATATGTTTTTGTGTAATAAAATTAGCCAATGTTCTTTGTGTAGAGAATCCATAGATTTGTGCAGCATCTGTAAGCAATGGGGGAAGTTTTAAACTCAATGTGAGGTTATATTCCTCTTTATGTTTTTGTATATCATCTAAAAGCCTACTTTTCGGGCTTGTAGAATACACAGAGGAATACAGACTTAAAATATTCTTTATGTCTAAGTGAGCCATATCCTCTTTATCAATATCATAATGTTTACCCAATTCTCCAATAAGCATAAGCACATAAGAAAGCACCTTGCTAAATTCAAATTTCACATATTCTCGCCCTTCTATAGCAGTTTTAAGAAAAAGTAAAAAATCTTTTCCATTACTATGCAACCCATTTTCTGTTAGCAATGTATCAAGAGCATTCATTTGTGAATTTCGCAATTTAAAAGCTTTAAGAGAAATGGTTGTTTGTGGGTTATTGTAGGTAAAATATTTTTCAAATGCCTCATCATAACGAGGAGATGTAATATCATAACTCCCAGCTCTTAAATGCCCAAATTCTTTTAAAAACCTTGCCTTTGTTTTTGCATTTAAATGCGTGGTTTGCATACTAAGCTTTTTACTTACCGTGTTAAGAGAATACAAAAACTCTTCTTTAAGTAACGGAGTAAAAAAGCCAATTTCAACCAAAGAATTAAGCATAGTCATTGCCACAAATCCTGCTCTTGCCACGCCAGCAAAAGGCAATGTGCCATATCTTTTGAGTTCTTCAATAAGCCAATAAATTTTATCAATCAATGAATAATTAGCACGTTGTATGTGTTTGAAATATTGCATGAGTTTTTGTATTTTTGCTATATCTTTAAGGTAGAGTCCTGTTTGTGGATTAATAATAGAATTTGTGAGTTCTAATAAAGAAAATTCTATTCGTTTTATTTCATTCGCATTAAAACCACAATCAAGGAGTTTTTGTAGTTTTGTAGATATATTGAAATCATAACAAGAAAAAAGAATTTGAAATTCTACCTTATCGTGTAACTCTGGCATATTTACTAAATTTGTCAGATAATAATTACAAAGTTTTTCTGCGATTTTTTCATTAAGATTCTTTGGTATGAAAGAATTAAATGAAGCTCTTACATCAATATAGGGAATGCCCAAAAATGAGTGCATGAGGGGATGACTTCGTAAATTTCTATATCCATAATTATCTCTTTGATATGCCCAAATATCATCTGTAATAATCTCTTTATATAAACTTAAAGCCAATCTTTTTGGTCTAAGCCCAATGATTTCTGCCGGATTCCAATCAGGCATTACTCCAAAAATAGCCTTACGTCCCAAAATATGAGGTTTAGGTTCACACACTTTTTGGAATCTTTTGTATAATCTCTCTATGGCACTAGGCGGGAGAGAGTCATAAAGATTAATTTTATTATTCATGACAAGTGGTCTTACCTGCAAACAATATAATTTTTCTGTATTATTGACTACTGCTATGGCAAATTCTATATCCAAATAATGAATTTTATAAAGCTTTTCGATTTCTTGTATCATGCTAATAATATTTGCTAAACGTCTGTCTTGTGGCATTTTTTTAGTAAATCGATAATGCACATAACTCTGAATCTCCTTGCTACTGCCATCTGTTATGCCATCATGTCTGCCACTTGTATCATATTGGATACAAAAATAAGGAGCAAAATTATCCTTATCAACACTGCATGCAACCCCACATAACAAAATATTTTCTAGCATAGGTTGAATGAGAATCTCATCATCTTGGTTTGGCATAGTATCTGCAACTTTTTGTAGCGATTCCATAATTTCTTGGATATTGTTAGAATCAATATTAGCAATACTTAAAAATGCCCCTGCATTTGAAGTGTGCATACTATCCTCATTCTTTGATGAACTACGAATAATAATTTTTTTAGAATCTAAAGATTGTATATTATCTATAATAATTTCTTTAGCTTGAGATGAAGCTAATACATTTTTAGTAATAACATAGAGAGGCAATACGATGGCATTTTTCAATAAAGGTTGTAATGTTAAAAGATTTTGTGCTTTGCTTTTAAATGATAATTTTGACACTTTGTTTCCTCGCATGAATTAATAATATTTTAAATTCCTAGATTATTATATTCAAATAATGCTATAAATAATGAATGTAGTTATACTATAAAATTCTAGCATAAATAGCTTTGAAAATGTAGGGAATAGTTAAGTCGCATGATGATTGCAATTATTTAGAATCTCTATGCGTGAAATTTTTACTAAATTTTACATAATCTGACATTGAACAACCTTTTATTGAGAATCTCAAATCAGTCGTATTAAGATGCTGGTTGAAATATCACAATACAGAATCTAGAAACTTTATTGTATTCTATCAAGATTTTAGATTCTCATACACACATGTTAATCTATTATGCCTGAGGATATGTTATCTGAAATATCTAAAGTATTAAAGATTCTCATGTGATTTGAAATTCTTAGAATCTAGTTCTATTGAGTGGAATCTGGGGAGACTTTTGTAAAGTCTATTCTATTGTAAGTTTTTCTTGATAGATATTAGCAATATGAAATTGTACCTATGTATAGATTCCTAGAATCTAAAGTAATAAGATTATCCAAGATTCTAAAGATTCTGTATTGCATGAAAATTTGGATTCTGTCCTATTGAGGTAGCCCAAATATCTATAAGAGAGATTCTAGAATCTAAGGGTATAGAATCTAAAAGTCTAGAAGTTGCAGATGAAACTTTATAAGATTCTAGAATCTATAAGGTTACAAGAGATTCTAAAAAAGAAAATATAAAATTCTTTTGAAAGATTCTATGCAGAATCTAGAATCTTCATATATTACCCTATAAGATTCTAGAATCTTTTTAGATTCTAGAATCTTATATGTTTCGGATATGTCATATCCTCAATATGACGAATTGTATTTGAAAATCTAAGTTTTTCAAAAAAGCTTAGAATCTTTACAAAGATTTTCTTTTAGAATCTGCACTTTTAGATTTTATGCTTTTAGATTTCTATGAATAGAGATTTTTAGTTTTTCTTTTAGAATCTGCACTTTTAGATTTTATGCTTTTAGATTTCTATGAATAGAGATTTTTAGTATCTTTAGAATCTTAGATTCTTAGAATCCAATCATATTAAGGCATAGCCGAAATATCTAGCAAACAGAGTTAGAGATGTTTCGCCTAAAGGCTCAACATGACGGACTATGCTTCAATATGACAGAATAGATTCTAGATTCTAGTCATATTGAGGGTACAACCCGAAATATCTAAAGTATAGATTCTACAATATAGAATCTAGATTCTATAAATACGTCATATTGAGCATAGCGAAATATCTAAGATTCTCGAATCAAAAATTATTTGTATATTCTTAGTTATCTTTACATTC
>CASFZH010000060.1 GCA_949299115.1 uncultured Helicobacter sp.
GCATAAGCATTGAGGCATTAGGACAATGATAAGAGATAATTTAGACTCAACAGACATTACTTCATAGAAACTGATTTATAGATTCTAGACTTATGGACAGAATCTCAAGTATAGATACAGATACAACACTACTTCATAATGTATATGCCTACAACCTAATCTAGCACCCTGCCATTGATGATTTTTTTGCCCTTTATAATCCATTCTGTGTGCTGGGCGTTATTTGGCATAAAAAAATAGCTTGTGTTTTGCTCTAGGGTAGCGATTTTTGCCATATCATTAGAATCCAAGCTAAAATCAAAGATGTTTATATTCTCACGCATTCGCTCTTTTCTCATTGTTTTTGGAATCACAGGAATGCCTCTTTGTGTTAGCCATCTTAGCACCACTTGTGCGGGAGTTTTGCTATATTTTTCTCCTATGCTTTTTAGAATCTCATTGTGAAAAATCCCATTTTGTCCCTCTGCAAAACTTGCCCAAGAAGTAACTTTCACGCCCAAATCCGCATTGAGCTTTTGGGTATGGTGCTTTTGATAAAATGGGTGAAGTTCTATTTGGTTTATGCTTGGCTTTATGACATTATGCAGACAAAAATCTGTGATTCTATCTGGCATAAAGTTACTCACACCAAGAAAGTTACTCACACCAAGTGCTTTTATTTTGCCCTCATTATAGAATCTACCTAAACTCCGCCACGCACCATACACATCGCCATAAGGCATGTGCAAAAGATATGCATCAAGATAATCTAAGCCAAGATTTTCTAAAGACTTTAAGGCATTTTAAATAAAATCATTAAAAAATTCTCTAGCCCAAGATGTGAATTTTTCGTTTTGCTCCCAAATAGCCTGCTTATTAAAGTCTAAAAAATTAGCAGAACTTGCAAAAGCTCTATTATAGGCAACTCTAGATTTTTTGTAAATATCTTGTTTTTTTGCAAGTCCAGCATCAAGAGCCTCACTATTAAGAGAGCTTTCTAAAGCAAGCAAATTTCCAAAAGTATCTTTTAGGCGTCCAAAGTCGTCCTTATCTTTAAAGCCGTATTTGTTCAGCGAATGTTCCACTACATTTTGCGAGATAATATGCTCAATCGTTAAAGAGTATGTTTTATTTTTAGTATCAATGAGATTCCAAAATGCTGCGGTATCCATTTTACTCATTTGGCTACGATAGGTTAAAAATAAATAATGGAAATATTTGTTCCAACCATAGTTACTGTCTGCCATATCTTCAATAGCTTCTTGCATATTTCTATAACCACCTTTAGCAGATTTTTTAATGAGTTTCATAAGCCCCTTTTTAAACACCTCTTTATTTTCAGTATATTTGTAGAGACTATATGCTCTTGAATCATTAGTAGAGCCAAGACCATACATAAGGATTTCAGCCTGTGCAAATAGCTTTAATATCTCATCATCTACCATATTTTGTATTTCTAGCCTTGTTAATGCGGTGTAGAAAAATGGATTAATTTTTAAAACCATAAAAATTTTAAACGTTTCTATATTTTTTTCTGTTTTTTCTAGCAAACGCAAGAATGCTCTGCAAAACTCTAACAAATCATTAGAATACCAATCAATCCAAGTCTTTATGTCTTCTTTATTTTCTTGAATATCTCTTTTTAGCTTATTTTTAATAGTTTTATAAGTTTCATTTGCTCCATATCTATAATCTCCTATACCCTCTATACCCCTAGCATGATAGGTAAAAAGTCTCGCTTCTACTGCTTTTTGAAAATCTCTAGCTGCTAAAGATGGTGCAACCTTATGTTCTTGAATCTCCATAAGTGTTATAAAGATTTCTCCAAATCTCTCATTTATCGTATCATCTAGCTCTCCATTGCAATATTTATTAGAATACAAGATAAGTAATGCTTTCAATTTATCTAAAATAAGCAAAGGCACACCTCTGTCATTAACTGTTTGAAACATTCTAATAGCCCGACCAGAATTTTTCTCTTCTAACCACATTAATGTCATAGTATCAAGTGTGGATAGCAGCTCTTGTGCTTCTTGTGAATCTATATTTTCTGTATAATCCCAAATAGTGCTAAATACCTTGAAAAATTGCTTATGTCCTTGCGTTTTTACTTGCTTTTCTAATGTGCTATCTTTTTCTTGATTTTTAATTTGCTTTAAAATACTCGCAAAAAATTCCCTATTATTTTCTATTACCAACAGTCTTAGATTGTCATTTTGTTGAATAAAATTATTTTTGTGATAATCTGGATTACTTAACTTTTGATTGAGTGCATAACGCAATAAAAATAGGGTTGTTGCTCTTTGTTGTCCATCTATGATGTCATAAATTTCGGGGTTATTTGGGTTTCTTGCCACAACGATAGTTCCTAAAAAGTGTCCTCCGCTTCCCTCTTGTCTTGCTATCTTTGCTTCTTGTAAATCATCCCATAAATCTTCTACATTACTTTTCCCCCAAGCATAATCCCTTTGATAATTTGGGATAGAAAAAACATTTTGATTGTTAAAAATTTCGCCTACACTTTTTTGCATACTTGCCCCTTGCTATAAAAAGATTTCGTATTGTATCGTTTTTTTTTTTTTAATCAAGAACACAATGATGTTCAAAGTGACAATATGCAAATTTTACAATATAGAATCTAGATTCTTAGATATTTCGACTATCGTCTCAATATGACGTATTTATAGATTCTAGAATCTCATACACACATGTTAATCTGTCATGTTGAGGATATGAAGTATCCGAAACATCTAAAATTCTAGAATCTAGAAAGATTCTAGATTCTGTATTGTAGAATCTATTCTTTAAATATTTCGGGTTTTACCCTCAATATGACAAAGATTCTAGATTCTCTTTTTAGATTCTCTTGCTTTGCCTTAGAGGCAAAATGCTGTACTATATATTTTTCTTTTTAGAATTTAGATTTTTTTTAGAATCTATGGTGTAGAATCTAGGAATGTATTTTTACAATCCACTTTTTAGATTCTCTAAATTTCTTTATTTCCCATTTTCTTTCTACAAATTAGAATCTTGGACCTTAAAATCGTAAGCTTAGAATCTAAGCCATAATTATTCAAATTAAAAATTCACAAAAATTAAAAATTCACAAGGAGCGTATGCTGCCAAAAATTATAAAAATCTTGACTTTGTGTGGTTGGCGGTACTGCCTTTTGTGCTTATGGCAGAGAATTTGCCTGAATGCAAAAGTGAGGCAGATAAGCAAAAGGACTACAAAACTATCGCTAACACCATACAAACATTTGCTATAATTGGAATGACACAATCATACGAAAGAGAGATTATGGCAAAAGACACAAAAGAGAGGATTCTAAAGGTCGCTACCGAGCTTTTTGCCAAGAAAGGCTATGCAGGGACTTCCATACGCGACATAGCTAAATGTGCTAATGTGAATCTCTCAATGATTTCGTATTATTTTAACAATAAAGAGGGCTTGTATCAAGCGGTACTCACACAGCATATCCACAATCCAAAATCCGTTATACAGACACTTAAGGACGCAAAGAATCCAAAAGAAGCATTTGAACAAATACTAACCAAGATTCCCTCACTACACGATAATAACCCCTATCTTGCCAAACTCATCATATCAGAATTTATCAATCCCACACCGATTGGGCAAAATATCTTGCAAGAGACTTTTCAATCCATATATGAGGTACTCACACATATAATGCAGCAAGGTATAGAAAGCGGAGAATTTCGCGATGATCTTGACACACATTCTATGATATTTTCGCTAGGTGGAATCTTGCATTTTTATCTCCTAACCAAATATGTGTATAAAGCAAATCTCCCGCTTACCATTCATAATGCCAACAATACAACGCTCTTGCAGCATATCTTTGAGATTTTTTTGTATGGTGTCAAAGCCCCAAATGACCCAAAATAAGCATAGCTACACTCTCTTTTTATAGCTTACAATCGCCCAAAGATTAAAGCCTATGCCAAAACCACAGAGTATGAGGAGATTCTCCCATAATGTGCTAAAATCACTGCCCTTAAGATAGATAGCACGCACAGATTCTATAAAATACTTTAACGGATTGGCATAAGTGAGGTATTCCGCCCATTGTGGCATAGACTTTACAGAAGTAAAGAGCCCACTTAACAAAATCAAAATAAGCACGAAAAAATATACCACAAACATAGCTTGCTGCATTGTATTAGAATAATTTGAAATGATTAAGCCCATACCTGTAACGACCACAATATATACTACCGCAAAAAGATACAGATACAAAAAGCCCCCTTGAGGCTTTAGCCCATAGACCAAAAACGCTAGAAAAAAACACAAACTTAGCACCACAAGCCCAATAATCCAATATGGAATAATCTTTGCCATAATAAAAGTCGTCTTAGATAAAGGCGTTACATTGATTTGCTCGATATTGCCCCGCTCCTTTTCACTCACGATATTTAAGGCAGGTAAAAAGCCACAGAGCATTGTAAGCACCATGACCATAAGGGCTGGAATCATAAAGATTTTATAATCCAAATTAGGATTAAAGCGATAGATACTAAGAATTTGTGGATTGTAAGTTGGCATAAGAGTTCCTAGTGGGGTGCTATGAGATTCACTACTTGCAAATTGTGCAATGACTTGAGCTAGATACCCACTGCCCAATGCTCCCTTAGTGCTATTAATCGCATTGGCATAGATTCCCACATTTGCCTTATGTTCTGCCACGAGATACTCTTCAAAGCCATTTGGAAACTCTAGGATAATATCGCATTGATTAGTATAAAGGCATTCTCTTGCCTCATAAATATTTTTAGAATCTAATACCATATTAAAGTAGCTTGTGGCAGATATTTTGGCTACTATTTTTTTAGAAGTTTGGCTAGAGTCAAAGTCTAGTATAGCAAGATTGACATCTTTTATTTCCATATTTGCCACCCACGGGATAACCAAAATCGCCATAATCGGAAAGGCTATGATAATGCGTGGCAAAAACGTATTACGCATAATGTGCTTCAATTCCTTTTGTATCAAATACAGCATATTTCACAGCCTTATCTTAAAAGTTTTGAGTGAGAGGGCAAGTATCACACACAGCATACCGCTCAAAATCGCTACTTCTTGCAGGAGATACGAGAGAGTAAGCCCCTCTATCATTATCTTTTTTACCCCGATGATAAACCACTTGGTTGGAATGATATGCGAGAGATATTGCAAGATAGCTGGCATAGATTCTATGGGGAACATCATGCCTGATAGCATCATTATTGGCATAAGGAAAAGCATCGCACACACAAGCATAGCGACAACTTGCGTCTTAGCGAGATTTGAGACTAAAAGCCCAATGCTTAGAGCTAGCAAAATATAGAGCATACAAAAGCTAAGGAGCAAACTAAGAGAACCTACAATATGCAAATCAAGCAAAAATACGCACACCACTAGCACAATAGCCAAAATAATGCTTGAGAGCAAAAAATATGGTGTGAGCTTAGAGATAATCACAAAAATAGGTTTAATAGGCGAGACAAGTAGTACTTCCATACTGCCTTGCTCCTTTTCGCGTACGATAGAAATAGAAGTCATCATCGCACAAATAAGCATAAGAATCATACCCAAAAGTCCGGGCACAAAAGTGTAGGCACTCTTTCCTTGTGGATTAAAAAGCATCGTGGTATGTGGGATAATGCGTTGGTTTGCTAGATTCTGTGATGTGGGACTTTGGCTTGTCATAGCAATGGTATCATATATCACATTACTTGCATACATATATATCGTACTAGCACGATTTGGATCGCTTGCATCAAGAATGATTTGCATAACTTTTGTACGTGCAAAATCTGTCGGAAAAATGAGGGCAAAATCCACCTTATTACTATCAAAAACCCCGCTAATGCCTTGCTTAGATTCTATATGAGTAAAAAGGCTAAAATACGGACTTTGCTTGAAAGCTAATGTGATGTGTTTGCTTAAAGAATCTGCACTCATATCAAGCAGGGCAAATTTTGCATTTCTAACCTCCGAGCTTAGAGCAAAGCCAAAAAGGATAAGTTGCACGATAGGCATACACACGAGGATTAAAATCGTACGAATATCGCGAAAGATGTGATAAAACTCCTTTTTCACAAAGGCTTTAAAGGGTTTATAAAATAAGGTATTGTTATGAGGAGTAGGATTTTTGGATTTATGATGCAAGGCTTTAGATTTTATAGCTTTATGGTTTATAGAATCTAGACTAGATTCTATAATGTGCGATAGAGAATCTTTATGCAAGGGAAAGTCTTGATATTGTGGAGAATTTTTAGAATCTTGGCTAGCTAGAATGTGTGGCATGAAGTCTTTGCTTAGTGAAGCTTGATTCTCTATATCTAAAAAATCGTGATGTAGAGAATCTAAATTTGTAGAATCTTGCTGCCTAGCTCGATTTATAGAATCTAATCTTTTAGGATTTGTATCGCTACAAGCAATGCCTTTTTTAAACCTCCCCATTTGCCAAAAAAATGCTATTTGCTTAAAAAATCTTAATTGAAGTTTCATCACTCACCCCTTGTAGCTTGACTTGCTAGAGTGAAAAATACACTTTCCATATCCTGCACACTATATTGCTTTTTAAGATTCTCTGGTGTGTCAAGTGCCTTGATTTTGCCATCAACCATAATGCTAATACGATGGCAGTATTCCGCCTCGTCCATATAGTGTGTAGTTACAAAAATACTTGTGCCTTTGCTTGCTACCTCGTGTATCAGCTCCCAAAACTTTCGCCTTGTTATAGGATCAACCCCACCTGTTGGCTCGTCTAAAAAAATGACTTTAGGATAATGAAAATTCGCCACACAAAAGGCAAGTTTTTGCTTCCACCCAAGCGGGAGTTTCTCTGTGAGCCAGTCTTTTTTATCCAAAAAGTCAAGGTTCTCTAGCACTCTATCCATTTTGTCAAAAATTTCAGTGCGACTCATACCATAGATTCTGCCAAAGAGATAGATATTTTCCCATACTTTGAGGTCATCATACAGGGCGAATTTTTGACTCATATAGCCGATGTTGCGTTTAATCTGCTCACTTTGCGTATAAAGGTCAAAGCCCGCTACACTTCCGCTTCCGCTACTTGGTAGGCTTAAGCCACATAAAATCTTCATAGCCGTAGTCTTGCCCGCACCATTTGCCCCCAAAAAGCCAAAAATCTCACCCTTTTTAACCTCTAGGCTAATATTATCCACTGCCTTAAAATCCCCAAAGACTTTAGTAAGATTGTGGATTTGTATGACAGATTCTCCTTGATGAGATTGCATCGATGTGGCATTCATAGTAAAAACTCCATAAAGCAGTCTTCGATACTTGGGGCGATACGGCGATACTCTAGGGTTTGTGATTTTCTAGGGTGGTTTGGGCTTGTAGATTTGAGAATCTTTGTAGATTCTGTATGTGGCGATTTTGCATCTTTGGATTCTTCGCTAAAGTCTAAGTAATGATGAAATGAAGTGCCATTTTGAAGTCCTTGTGCTGCGAAGGCTTTAGATTCTAAAGCTTCTTTAGAATCTAAAATCTGCACAGAATCTTTTGTATGTGTAGAATCTGTGGCAGGGCTAGATTCTCTTACTAATGATTCTATCTCCTTGATACAATCCGTAATATGAGCAGTATCCTTAAAAGTAATGTGGCAGCTATTGCCAAACAAAAAGCAGCTTTGCACCCACTCCTTCTTACGCAAAATAGGTAAGATATGTGTAGGGATAGACTTAAACTCATAGAGCGGACGCGGGAAACTCGCACAAAGAGAATCTGGGTTATCAAGAGCTAGGATTTTGCCTTGGTGTAAGAGAGCTATCCTATCACAGCGACTCGCCTCGTCCATATAAGGTGTGGAAGCAATGATAGTCATTTGGGATTTGAGATTCTCTAAAATATCCCAAAATTCTTTCCTACTCACTGTATCCACGCCGGTGGTTGGCTCATCAAGAAATAAAATTTTGGGCTTATGGATAAGTGCACAGCATAGAGCAAGCTTTTGTTTCATACCACCAGAGAGATCCTTTGCTGCTCGTTGTTTAAAGGGGGCTAGGGCTTTATAGATAGATTCTATAAGACTAAAATTTTCCTCTATGCTCACACCAAAGAGAGTCGCGAAAAACTCTAAATTTTCCTCTATGCTTAAATCCATATAGAGACTAAAATTACCCGGCATATAGCCTAGAATCTGTCGGATTTTCGCATAATCTTTGTATATATCAAGTCCATCTATGCAGCATTCCCCACTATCTGGGAGCAAGAGTGTAGTTAAGATTCTAAAAAGTGTGCTTTTACCAGCCCCATCTGCTCCGATAACGCCAAAAATTTCGTTTTCTCTAACTTCTAGGCTGATATTTTCTAAGGCTTGCAATGCACCATATGCTTTAGAAATATTGTGAGCTGATAGGATAGGAGGGGTAGATTCTGATATATGTATTTCATTTATTGTATTTCCCTTGTGGCAATATCACCTCGCCATAAGAGCCGATTTTTAGGAATCCATCATTTGCCACATCGATTTTAACCGCATAGACAAGATTCTCACGTTCATCTTTAGTCATAATGGTTTTGGGTGTAAATTCTGCCTTAGCGGCAATAAAACTTACTACGCCTTCATATTGTTTATGGCTTGTATTATAATCTACCAAGACTTGCACTCTATCACCTAGCTTTATGCGAGTTATATCGCTCTTTGTAAAATACGCCTTAAGTCGCAAGGTGCGTATATCAGCGATTTTGCAAAGTGGCTTTGTGGGGCTTGCTAACTCTCCGATATGGGCGTATTTTTCTAGCAGCACACCATCTATTGGGGCAAGAAGAGTTTTTCTAGCGATTTCTTCATCAAGTAGGGCTAATTCTTTTTCCAAAAGCTCACACGCATATATCGCATCATCGAGATTCTTTTTGGTCGTTGCGTTGGCTTTATACAGTCGCATAAGACGTGCTTTTTCATTTTTGGCATTTTGTATTTGTACTTTTAGCTTTTCTCTTTGTAGTTCTAATGGCTTAGAATCTAATCGTGCTATGACATCGCCCTTTTGCACACTTTGCCCCTCTTTTGGCACAAATTCGATAATGCGTCCGCTAGATTCTGCACTTAGTAGCACCTCATCACTCTCAAACATACCCATCGCATCAAAGCTATTTTTGCTATCACACGCTATATACAAAAGGCTTAAAACCGCTAATACACATATTTTTAAAACTTTCATCATAAATCCTTGTTTCCCATTTCAAAAGTCTCCCATTCATTGAGATGGTATCGTATCTCAAAAATCTGCATTAAGCCTTCAATTTCTTGATAATTATACTCTAGGCGTAAGGCATTGAGTTTTAGCACATCAGAGATAAAGTCATTCACACTTAAGACACCATTTTTTAGCTGGGCTTTGGAAGTGCTTACAATGCGTTCTTGTAAAGCGATAATGCGTGCACTCTCTTTGAGCTGGGCTAGGATACTTTGGGCATTTTGTGTGCTTTGGATAAGGGTGAGTTTGTTTTGGAGCAAAAACTCTTGTTTTTGGGAATCTATTTGTAACTTGGTCTTAGCGATGATTTGGTCTTGCTGGTGCTTAGAGTAGAGGTTGCTTATATCCCAATTAAGCCGCAAACCCACGATATAATAGCCTTGAAATCCACTGTGCAAAATATTAAGCCCCGGATTAGCATAACCACCTTGGAAAAAGGCATCGATGTATGGCAGGGATTTGGTAAGTTCTGTGCGTTTTTTTTAGCCCTACTTCTTCTTGCTTGAGTTTAAAGAGTGTAAGCTCGGGGCGACTTTGAAAGAGGCTTTGTGTGCTTTGTATCGAATAAAAAAAGTTTGTTTTGCGTTGGCTTTGCTTACTCTCTTTTGCTAGAAAATCTTTTGTTGTGGAATCTTGTGCGTTTAGATTCTGTGGTATAGCATTATAAGAATCTTGTGCTATAGAATCTTTATTGTGAGGATTTTGGTTTGTGGAATCTTTATTTATAGAATCTACATTTGTAGAATCTTGATTGGCAGCATCTCGCCATTCATTCTCTATCTCATAAAGCTTTGCTTGTATGTGTTGCAAATATGCTAGAGCGTCCTCTTTGTCTGGGATTTGCAGAGCATAATGTGTCATATCAAGCTGCGTAAGCTCACCTAAGAGGGTCAGTGCAGTTGTTTTTTGGGCATTGAGGTGTTGCAATGTCTTATCTGTATTGAGGATTTCGATATGCAGCTTATCTGCATCACTCGCTTTAGCTACGCCATTTTTGTGCAATGTCTGCAAGGTGGCATAGTTTTTAGCAATTCTTGTTTATACAAGCATTTGCTCGATATGCTTTTGGAGTAGCAAAGATGAAAAGTAGGCATTCATCACAGATTTTTGCACCTTATAGAGTTCGACATCGATACTTGCTTTTTGTATCGCATAGTGTTGCTTTATCACTGCTTTATTCGCCCATAGATTCAGAGAATCTAGCAGTGGCTGAGAAATCTCGGCATTGATGTTGTATTGGTCTCTTGTCAAAGGGCGATAGTCTGCAAGAGCATTGGCAAGCGGCGGAATGCTACCTAGAGTTTGGCTATTAAAGGGTAGGGTTGTTACATCACTTTGGTAGCTTACCCTGCCATTAAAACGCACATGCGGGATAAAAGAGAAATGCACTCTTGTGAGTTCAAGCTTTAAGCTCTCATCAAGCAGACGCTTATTTTTTTGCAGTGGATAGACTGCCCTTGCTTTTGTGATACAAGATTCTAAAGAAAGGCTTTGTGGAGAGCTATGTAAATCTTGTGAATCTTGCAAATTTTTTAAAGTATTCAAGTCTTGTGAATCTTGCGTGGCTATCGTGCTTTGTCTTGCTAGGGTTGTTGTGGCAAAGATATGTGCTGGTGTAGCATTGGACACCAAAGAGTTATGTGGAAGTATTGAAGTATGCGATGTGGCTTTTCCTTGCACGCACAATGCACACAGAAAAACACAAAACATCGGCTTTAGTAGAGGCGGCATAATAATCCCTTTCTTGCTTTGTGAGAAATTATAAGACTTTAAAGCTTCGTATGTTCGTAATAGTAGCAGAGTTTTATATAAAAATCAATCGTTCGTTTAATTTTTATATGTTTTTTGGCATTATTGAAAATGCTTGGTGGATTTACTAGAATCAAACAGAGCTTGATGAAGGCGACTTACAAGGAGATTGCATGCGAAGTATTTTGGCATTTCAGCAGTTGTGTATTATGGTAAGTAAGGAGTATAAATGCCGCACAATCAAATACCACATAATCAAGATATAATGTTAGATTCAAATGCGAATCTCTTGCAATAAAAGGTAGTACCAAACAATGTGATTCATAAAATCACAGAATCTAAATGGAGCATACCACAATGAAAAAATTTCTTATTATCTTAGTTTTCCTTATATCTTATAGCTTTGCTAATGCTACTCAATCTAAAGAAGCACAGCACAAAGACACTGCCCTAGCTAAAGCCTGTGAGCCTACTATCTATGAGACAATCACAACTAGCGGAATCTTTATCTCAAATAATCCTTTTAGGAATCTAAAGATTGATAATAATGGATTAAATGACGACCTCAAAGGCACAATCTATGAGTTACCACAAGGGCGAGCTGATAAACAAACGCTTTTTAAACTTGGCAAATTTGAAATGGGAACACACGATAAGAATCCAAAGGTATGGGCGTATGAGATAACATATATAAATGCTTTGGATAGAAGACTTTTTACTCACATAGATGTAGATTCTAGTTTAGGAGCATTTTATAATGATATTAGTTTTTATATGAATACACGCTTTTTTGATTATCAAAAACGAGTGTATGTAGGACTCCCAGATTTGCAAAAAAACTATTTGCGAATTATTACAAATACGAATCGTGATATGTATAAAAATATCGATATGTATGGGAATTGTAAGCAAGATTCTAAAGAAGCATTATGCGATGCGATTTTTACTATACCAAAAAACAAGGGCTATCAATATGAGCTATTTATTATAATCTACACACCCATTTATGTGCTAGAGAGTGAAAAAGAGGGAACAAATAGAATACATCTTGGACAAGATTATATACTATCAGGCAATATTGCTTTACACAGTATAACACGAGTGTATGTTAATGTATATGACACAAAGAGACAAAGAGTAGCGACCAAGATTCTTGCTTCCTTGCCTTCGGTTTATAATGTCAAGACAAAAGAGAAATGTAGCCCAGCAGTTCTTTTAGTGATGTGATACATTCCAAAGACAAGGATTAATATGTTTGCCCTAGCTCCCAAATATGATAAAGAAAATGATAAAACAAAAGAGACAAAGTATGAGCATATTCGTGCGTTTAGGAAATCTATAAGGGTAGCGTAACAATGAAAAAGATTCTGCTTTGTTGTGCTTGTCTTATTGTATTTGTGGCGTGTGATAACCCTAGAAATTCCCAAAGCACATATAGCAAGGCAGATAATGCCACAGGAATTCACTCCCCAAACTCACAATTACAAGACAACTTTAAGAGTTTAGAATCTAGATTTAGCGACCCGCTACCCATTATCGCTAGTATCGCACTAAAGATTGATACAATCCCAAATATTAATAAGGTTTTAGAATCTAAGGAAATTCAAGATACAAGCCAAGATACAAGCATTACATCAAAGTATAGAGAATCATATGCAGAGTATCACACAATGCTTGATTCTGTGAAAAACGATGATTGGCATGCACCTTTGAGGATTAATACTATAAAAGCCATAAGTGCCTATCTCATACATCTTAATGCACAGATTTTAGCACAAGATTCACTCTGCCAAAGCTTTGATACGACATATAGAGATTCTAAAAATATCGAAGTATTGCGTATTTTGGATAATTCCATACTTGATGAGGCAAGTGCCAAAAAGAGCCTCTCTCAAAGAGAAGCAAACCTTGAGCTTATCGCTAACAATAAAGAATTGAGCATACTTATGGTTTATTTAGCTAAAAGCTTTAATGAGCTTGTTTTAGAGAAATACCAAAAGCAATGTAAGGGGTAGGAATGCCACTAAAGACATATTATTTTGCAAGACATATAGTATTTATTATTATAAGCCTTTGTCTTTTTTATGGGTGCGATACTTCTCAAGATTCTTATCTCTCTAAAAATCAAGAAAATGCTACCACTTCCCTAGTTAATCCCTTTTATAAAATGCTAGACATAGCAATAAAACTCTCTTTTATTCCACAAGAAAAAGACATTTTACAAGATAATGCCCACTTCCTTGCTACTATCACAACACAAGATTCACAAACATTGTGGCAAGATGCATTGCGTGTGCCACTAGATAAGGAGTATAGCAAATGGCAGACATTAGAAAATGAGGCAAAGACATATCAGCAACGACAAGAATACCACACAAAAAGAATGCAAAGTGTGCGAGATATGAGTTTTGCCTATGGTTTGTATGTGCTTAAAATCTCTATGGACTTTACACAGGAGTTTATAGATTCTCCTGCTGGTGCGACAAATTTTTGTCAAGCATTTGATACAACATTTAACGATGAAAAAATGTGGTATGCTATGGGTGTTATGGGACTCATCGTAACCATAGAGGATATATAATGCCCTTGCTATCCTAACCCATATCGATGATACAGCGATGAGTAGTGCAGAGCTAATGCAGTTTTTAAGTCAATTATACCAGCCCAGCATTATGGAGACAAAATTATGGAATCTCTCATAGCTATACTTTTTATTCCTGCTTTATTATTAGTAGCTGTGGTAGTATTTTTTGTCATCAAATGGCTGTATTATGACTTGACAATCGGACAATGGTTGGATTTATGGAAAGAGAAAAAAGATAAAAAAAACCAGCCTTAAGATAATGATTTTCTTGATTGTTTTGGGTATCTTTATAAACTTTATTTTGCCAAGACTTTAGAGGGTAAATTATGGAATCTCTAATGTCAATACTCTTTATCCCTGCTTTGTTATTGGTAGCTGTGGTAGTTATTTATATTGTGAAATTAGTTTTTTATGATGTTTATATTAGTGATTTTTCTGATGTGTGGAAAGATTATAAAAATAAAAAAATTAGCTTAAAAGTGATAGTGTTTCTTACCGCTTTGGGTATCTTTATAAACTTTATTTTGCCAAGACTTTAGAGGGTAAATTATGGAATCTCTAGTGTCAATACTTTTTATACCTGCCTTTTTACTTCTTTGTTTTGCGGTGGTTTGGTTTTTGCGATTTTGGATAGGGGCATTTGTCCCAGATGATGAAACTATGAGCATTCCCAAAAAGACCATATATACAATATTTGGAATTTTGTTTTTTATCCTATCTCCACCTGTAACATTTACAAACATTGCGATATTGCTTTGTAGTTGTGTTGTTATTATACTGACGATGAAATATATTGCCCCTGTTTTCTATACCAAAACTATTTTTTTTATTAAAAAATATAGCAATGATATAATTGCTCTTTTATGTTGTTTATTGCTTTTTGCCCTGATAGGTGCTATCATAAATGGAAAGATACAATAATCACAAATTTGAGGAAGCAAAATTATGGAATCTCTAATATCAATACTCTTTATCCCTGCTTTGTTATTGGTAGCTGTGGTAGTATTTTTTGTCATCAAGTGGCTGTATTTTGATTAGCAATAAATTAAGGAGCAGTAATGCAAGATTTTTTATATGAGTTAGGGTATCATCACGGCAAAGATTTGGATTGTGTCGCTGATACTATTATCTCTTTAAAACAAAAGGATAATAACATAAACATCATAAAGCTTCAAGATTCCGACATAGATTCCCTCACAAAAGACTCTCCACCGCATTTACTTAGAGCCTTATATACTTGCAAGCCCTTTGCTATCTGTGATAAAAATAAACAAAGCTTTATCACAAAAGAAAATGTTAGTAAGATATTAGGCTATAAATCTGACTTTGCCAATATCTTTGTGTATGGGAAAGGTTCTCTAAGCAATGAGTATCTACAAGCTAGAAAGGCTCTCTATAAAACCTACCAACTCATTAAGCAAGAGCAAGCAGAGGAATTGCAAAGAAGTCAAGAGGAGCTAGAGCAACAATTACAAGGATTAGATTCTAAGCAAAGAGAATCTAAATTGCAAGAATTACAAAGAAAGCAAGAAAGAGAATTAAGAGAAAAGCAAAGAGAAAAAGAGAGGCAAGAACAACGACAAGCAAGATTCTCTAAGAATCTAGCAAATACTTATAATACAAGCACTACACAGAATCTAAACACAAACAATAATGTTTATATCACACAAGACTCAAATCTCATCTTAGAATCCAAAGATAAAAGCAATGTAATCATATTCTTAGATTCTGCTAACTCTTTATCTAATCTTATCCACATTCATAATGAAAGAATAGATATTTTTACTAAAGATAGCACAAGGCTAGATATGCGAGAGTTAGAATCTCTCATCAACAAATATAATGATAGCTTTAGAGATTCTAGTAATACAGAATCTAATAATCAAGAATCTAAACTTACTTTAGATTCTCTATATTCTAGCAATACTCAAATCTTTCTTTACTCCTATCTACTCACAGGCGGCACAGAATCTAATAAGCCCCATAACGAATGCTTTTTTGGTGAGTTAGATTCTAAAGATAGCAATCTAGGCTTAGATACTCTTAAGCCTATTTATCGATTAATCGGCGAAACAGACTATGATACAAAAGATTCTAAAGAGAGTTTTACTCAAACCCTACAAGTATTCCTAAATGGTAATACCCTCACACTTCTTAACTACTCCCTCTTAGATTCTAGTCTCAATATCAAGCTAGAATGTAACTCTAAAGAATCTACGGCAATACTAGAAAAAGAAAAAGCACAGAGAGAA
>CASFZH010000061.1 GCA_949299115.1 uncultured Helicobacter sp.
ATAAAATGGGTGAAGTTCTATTTGGTTTATGCTTGGCTTTATGACATTATGCAGACAAAAATCTGTGATTCTATCTGGCATAAAGTTACTCACACCAAGAGCTAAATTTAAGAAATTTCAAAAAAATATCTTGACAAATCGGGGGGGGGGGGTAAAATAACCATTTTAAAATCAAATTAATTATTTTAGAAATATTTTTTGAGAAAAAGGAGAGTTTGATGCTATATTTTATCTTTGGTGTAATAGCTCTTATTGTTGGTGGGCTTATATTTGTAGCCATTGTTTATTATACGATTCAGCTTGTCGTGGGTTTAGCAGCAATTGCAATTGGTGTAGGGATTTTTGTCTTTTTAGTCCAACTAGAACATCCATACAATCTCATATTTAGCTTCCTATATATTGCTTTTATCATCTTTCTTGTCATTATAGGATATAGGCGAAAAAATGGTGAGCAAGATCAACCGATTGGTATTTGAAACAATAATTCACAAAGGAGAGTATTATGAATAAAATTGAAGAAGCTGGGACTAAAATTTTGTTGCGAGGGCATGCAGGAGCTGGTAAAACAACAATAAAAAATCTTCTAATTGCCGAAGGTTCTTGGCATGAGCCTTCTACGAAAGGTGGGTTTTTTAAATCACTGATGTCAGGCTTTAATGTTTATAAAAGCGCTGAGCAAAACTATCTAGACGGTACTAGAGCAAAGTATTCAGCAACAAACCATATTGAAAAATCCACAATATCAGAGAAAAATTTCTTGATATTTGATAAAGCTCACACTATCCTGATTGATACGGCTGGTGCAAAAGGCAAATCTTATTGGAAAGATGCTGAAGAATGGTATCCAAAGGCAGATAAGATCTTATATGTCTTTGATATGAAAAAATATTTTGAAACAAATGAATTCAATGTAAGAATGGATATAGAATTTTATAGAAATATAGCAGAAAAGAATAACAAAAAGCTTCTTATAATCGGCACGCACAAAGAAAGCGTCCGTAATAATAAAGTTTGCAATGATATAGAGACAGAAGTAAGAAAGATAACAACAGACAGTAAATTCTTTGAACTTGTCAAGATAAATAAGCAAGAAGCTTCACAGCTTAAAAAAGATATATTGAATTTTATTAGATAAAGGAGCAAGATAATGGTATTTGTTAGTATTCAAGGAAAAGACATTAGTGGTAAGCATGAGAGTGCACTTGATGGGAAGATCATAAGTGGAGAGAGTCAAGAAACCAACATTAGCAATATGCTAGATTTTTTGTCCAAGCATAAAATCAATGCAAATAAACAAGATGTGTATGAGGAGATAGAAGGCAAGTTTTTTTGCACACTTCTTAATAAAGAGCGAGATTTTGCAGGACGTATGCGTCTTGCTATGGTGCTTGGCGATAAGGGGGCTGATGAAAATACGATACGCAAGACACTTGAGCTTATGAACTTATCCTATGAGGAATTTAAGGCTTTGCGTGAGGAATATCACAATCCTAAAAAATCATCAAAAGATCCAAAAAAATTCTACATCATAATGGGTGCAGTCATAGTGATATTGCTCTTAATTTTGATTATTAAATAAAAAGGATACAAGATGGGACAAAATGAACACATAATGCTTGTCAAAGAACAAACACACTATAATCTAGAACGACTCCCCCTGACTATGGAAAATCTCCAAATCGACCTAGATAGAATAAAAACTTACGATAATCTTGATGATGATATAAAATATTATGAACTAAAAAAAGACGGATATGCATCTATACCACTTCACAAACTACCGCATGATGATGACTATACACTCTTACCCTCACCAGTTTATAAAAATCGCTACTACCTAGTAGAAGAATTTGGGGAATTATATAAAAAAGATCTCATAGAAGTAATAAAAAACTTAGCTTACGGTATGGGCGCACAATTAGTAGAGGTAGAACTCCTCAACCAAGAAGAGTATAATCAACGAAGTGATGATAGATCAGATAATTTACAAGTTGATGCAGACCCAAAAAGCAAATTATATTCAAAATTATCTATTTCAATAAATAAAAACCATCAACATTCATCAAATTATCGAAAAACACAAAACAGATTCGCATCTAGTGCAAAAGCGGATGAAGGAAATACTATCACAAAACCTAAAAATAAAAAAGAGCTAGGCGAATATATAGGGCAATGTCACATCAATATAGAATGCTTACCACAAAATTTTAAAATAGCAGTTAACACTTTTCTTGAAACAGGTGAAATACAAGGCACATTAAGGCAAGAAGCCCTTAAGCAAGAGCATAGCATAACAAAAAATGTTAAAGACTCCTTTAAGCTTAGTGTAAAGATTATGAACGCCATAAATGCTGCTCCTATACAAATAGGAAAAGAGACAACACATAAAGATACTATGGAAGAACACAAGTATTATGAATATATCCTATATAAAATGCATTTTCCTAAAAAGAATAGCTTATTAGATTTATTAAAATACTACTTTTCCAAATTATTTCTAAGGGGAAATATTTAATGAAAGATAAAATTATTGCAGGTCTTTCTTTGGCATGCGATTTCAAAGGACTACTTTTTAGACGCATCACAAGCCCTATAAGAAGTGCAAAGATAATAAACTTTGGGCTTGATCTAAAAAACATCTTTGAACAAGATAAAGATACAGCAAATATGCTTTGTCAAGCCCTTGATCTCATCGTGCAATTTAGAAGAGAAAATCCAGAGGAGTATCAAGAAATTTTTGACATTATTAATGAAATTCTTGATACTCATGATGAAAAAAGAGATTCTATACATCAGAATCTAAAAAGTCTCAAAGATATATTTTAAACACAAAAGATTTTTCTACTTGTTGCGGATTCTTTGTATAAATTCTGCTACAAGTGCTATGCTCTTGTGTCTTAGCAATGCATTTGCTAAAAATTGTTTAAAGATATGATAATTTTTGTGTATAGTGTCTAATATAGGCATAATGCACTCACAATCTTGTTGCGTATGTTTAATACTATAAATCCTTTGCAATATACGCACTCTCTTGTGAGCTTAGCTACAATCATTCCATATAGTTAAAAAGAAATTTCACACTTTCTACATCTCTATGATTTATAAAATAAGTTTTGTTCTCATCTAGCTTTGCAATCGCTTCCATATCGCTAGAATCTAGACTAAAATCAAAAACATTGATATTTTCCCTCATACGCTCTTTTTTTGTAGTTTTTGGAATCACAGGAATGCCTCTTTGTGTTAGCCATCTTAGCACCACTTGTGCGGGAGTTTTATCATATTTTTCTCCTATGCTTTTTAGAATCTCATTAATCCCATTTTGTCCCTCTGCAAAACTTGCCCAAGAAGTAATTTTCACGCCTAGATTTTCATTTATGCCTTGTGCGTAATAGTTTTGATAAAAGGGGTGAATCTCCATTTGATTAAGGGCTGGTTTTATCGTGTTATTGAGACAAAAATCTGTGATTCTATCTGGCATAAAGTTACTCACGCCAAGTGCTTTGATTGTACCCTCATTATAGAATCTACCTAAACTCCGCCATGCCCCATACACATCACCATAAGGCATATGCAAAAGATATAAATCAAGATAATCTAAGCCAAGATTTTCTAAAGACTTTTCAAAAGCCCTCTTTGCTCCCTCCTCACTCATATCGCTTACCCAAAGCTTTGTGGTGATAAAAATCTCCTCTCTTTTTATCCCACTAGACCTCATTGCTGCACCGACTTCCTTTTCATTATTGTAAGCTGATGCAGTATCGATATGTCTATATCCCATTGCCAAAGCTTGTTCAACACATCGCTGCGTGTCCTTTGCTTTTATTTGAAATGTCCCAAACCCAAGTAGCGGCATTTTTATGCCATTATATAAAGTGATTGTTTGCATACTTCTCTCCTTAACAATCTTAAATCAAACCCTATGCTTTGCAATGCAAGCATAAAGGAAGTATAAAGAATGAGAGTTAGTCTAAGTCAAGGGGGAGTAGTAAAAATTTGCATCATTTTTTGGATAGTTTTGTGTGGCTTCCTACCTAACATATCTTAGTACTACCTTGAAATTTTTTTTCTGACTTTTTAGAATCTCTAGGCTTTTAGAATCTAAAACCTTGCCAAGATAAACTAGCCCATTATAAGGAGGTTGTTTGGCATAAAAAATCCCTATATTGCCCCATGGAGCGAAATAAAACAAATCTCCGATTTGTGGATTATAACCTGCTGTGTTTTTGACACTTAGATGCTTTGGCAGATGAGCTATTTTTTCTTTGCCCACATAATCGCTAAATTCTAAGCTCAAAGGCAGCTGTGCCACAAACTCCCTTGAAGCCGAATTATCCTCTAATTCTACCTTCACATATTTGCCCTCAAACTCTAGTTGTATTTGCATTGTCTGTGCCATGACCACACTCCCCAAAAATAGTATCAAGTATGCAATTTTTGCTTTCATCACTCTCAAAGCCCCACGCTTTTTGCTTGGTCTGAACCTATCGGGTATCGTTCCCCTACGATTTTTATCTCTTTTATTTTTACATCTATTTCTTGTAATTCTTGTTTGGAAAAGCTAATCTTTAAAGCCCCTAGATTTTGCTTTAAGTGTACTAATTTAGTCGTCTCTGGGATAGGCATTATAAAGGGTTTTTGTGCTAGTAGCCACGCTAGAGCGATTTGTGCGGTTGTGGCTTCTTTGCCATCTACAACTTTGCTTTTTGCTATCTCTTTTACAAGCTTGATAAATGCTTGATTTGCCCTTAAAGCCTCAGGTGTGAAACGTGGGAAAGACGCCCTCATATCAAGTGTGGGGTGAAATCTCGTGTTTTCATTCATAAGCCCACCCAAAAATCCTCTCTCTAAGGGAGAATACGCAGTAAAGCCGATGCCAAGCTCCTCACAAGTTTGCAGCACGCCATTACCCTCAACCTCTCTCATCATCATAGAATAATGACTTTGAATCGAAGTGATAGGGCAGATTCTATGGGCTTTTGCTATCGTCTTTGCCCCCGCTTCACTAAGCCCATAATGGCGGATTTTACCCATTTTTATAAGCTCACTCATCGTATCTGCTACTTCCTCAATAGGCGTATCAGTATCCACTCTGTGCTGGGTATAGAGGTCGATATATTCGCTCTTAAGCCTTTTTAAACTCGCATCAACTGCCCTAAAAATAGACTTTTTGCTTGAATCTTGCTGCTGTTTATTAAAGGGATAATATAGCCCAAACTTCGTGCCAATCACGACTTTATCGCGTCTATCGCCAAAAGCCTTGCCAAGCAAAATCTCATTAGTATGTGGTCCATAGATTTCTGCGGTATCAAAGTATCGCACACCAAGTTCATAAGCCTCATGCAGTAGCTTTATCATAGCCTTTTCTTCCGGTGGCACGCCATGATTTGCACTCATGCCCATACACCCTAAGCCCAAGGCTGAAACCCTAAGTGTGGCAGAATCTTTGCCCAAGATTCTAAAAGGTAATTGTGTAGTATTCATATTTTCTCCTTTTGTTTGTGATTTGATAGAATCTGCTAAGAGCATATTTGCTCCCAAACCTGCCAAAGCCACACTACTAGCGACTTTTGCACCTAATTTTAAAAAATCCTTTCTATTTTGAAATTCGTCGTTTTGCATACAAACTCCTTGTTGAAATTACATAGAATCTACTTTTGCAAGATTCATTATTAAAAGCCATTTTGCTTTCATCATCATTTTCTTTATAGTCAATCTTTATACACCATAAAGCCCTATCTAACAAGCTTCCTCTTATATGAGCCTATCTACAAATCTATAAAGATTGTTATCGCCCAACCCTTTGTGCTTGTTCTTTTGGGTATCTATCGCCTACTATTTCTATTTTATCAAGTTTTGCTTCTAGGCTTTGCCATTCACTTGCACTAAAGCTCACATCTAATGCCCCTATATCTTCACGCAAATGTTTAGAATCTGTCGTGCCAAAAAGCGGGATAATATAGGGCTTTTTTGCCAAAAGATAGGCTAGGGCTACTTGTGCGCTACTTGCGTTTTTTGACGCACCAAATTCCCTTAAAACCTCTACGATCTTATAGTTTGCCTCCAAGGCTTTGGGCTGAAATCTCGGAAAAGTAGCACGATTATCATTGCTTACATCAAACTTAGAATCTTTAGTGAGTGTGCCGCTTAAGTAGCCTCGATTTAGTGGAGAATACGCTACAAAACCTATGCCAAGATTCTCTAAAGTTGGGAAAATTTCGCTCTCTACATTACGCCACATGAGATGATATTCGCTTTGCACCGCAGTTAGCGGACAGATTCTGTGTGCTTTTGTGATAGATTGTGCGTTTAGCTCACACACGCCAAACCTTGCTACTTTGCCCTCTTGTATCAAATCCGCCACAACCCCCGCTACTTCCTCAATAGGTGTCTTTGGGTCGGCTCGGTGCTGGTATAAAAGCGGGATTTGCTCTAAATGTAGCACTTTTAGGCTATTATCCATCACTTCCCTAATGCGTTTAGGGCTAGAATCTAAGCTGTCAGCGTCCTTGCCAAAGCCAAATTTAGTCGTGATAAAAATCTTATCTTTATAGGGCTTAAGCAGTTCGCCTACCAAAATTTCATTGCTCCCATTGCCATACACTTGGGCAGTGTCAAAAAGCGTAATACCAGAATCTAGCGCCTGTGCTAGTATATTTTGTGCTTCTTTTTTGCTAAGTTTTTTACTGCGATGATAGTTTAGCCCCATACAACCAAAGGCTAAGGCAGAAACCTCCATAGCAGCCTTGCCACTGCCTAGTATGCGTTTTGGCATAGGCTTGTGTTGTATGCTAGATATGCCTTTATTAGATTCCTTTGCAAACACAAAACCACCTTGCAAAGCAATGCCTAGCAATGCCAAGCTCTTAGCACCTGTGCTTAAAAACTCTCGCCGATTCTTTTTGTATCGTATATCTTGCATATTTTTCCTTTTTGTTTCTAGTAGAGAATCTAGCGTGGTGCATACCATGTGAGCCTTGTAGTATCCTGACATTCTCATCTCACGCGGCACCTTAGATTCTAATACTCTTGCGTATCACATAAACAGAGCGAAAGGATTCACTCCTACGAGTGATAAAGTAAAACACAGCTTTTGTAGCAAAATCATAGAATCTCTTGCAACTTCACACATGCACTCTTTTGCCTACAATGCTTGTATTCATACTTGCATAAAAGGCATTTTTAGATTCTCAAATAAAAGTATAAAGAATGAGAGTTAGTCTAAGTCAAGGGGTAAATGGAGATTTTGTAAAAATACTTTTGGTATTTTGTTTTGAGTAGAGAAGAAAACTTTGTGTTATTTGGGATTTTTGTGAAAATGTTGCAATAAGCTTAAGATTTTTTGTAGTTTTTCTTTGTGCTCATCAATCCATTTATCATAGTCAAAATCCAAGTCTTGCTCTGTTGTTGGGCTATGAGATTCTGTGTTTTGGGGGTCGATATGAGGTGGCTCGTGTGAATCATTGTAATACGAAATGATATAGCCTGATGGGTGTATATAATGCATAACATCTTGTGCTGTTTCTGCGATATGATTTTTGATATGTTCTTCTAAGTCTTCTTGCACTGATGCTATATCTTCTGCCCTCACTTTCATACCTTTTTCCAAAAGAAATTCTAAATCTTGTATGATCTCATCATCAATGGGATATGTGATAGTAATATAAGCATCACTCTCATCTTGTGTAACAATAATTGTGGGGCGAATGCTCTCAAGCAGTTTCTCAAATCGCACTTGTTTGGGAGTAAAAAGTCGCTTAAGATATAGCAAAGGGGAGAACATTGTTGTGATTCCTTTGTTGATAAATAATTTTATAAAGTTTATCAAATTTTGTATTGTATCGCAATTTTGGAATTTTTGTGTTTTGTGGAATTTAGATGTTAAATATAGCTTGATGAGATTTTATAGAATCTTACCTTATAAGATTTATTGAGTTGAGTTGGATTCTATAAAGAGTGTAGATTTATATTTGCCGTTTTGCCTCCAAATTGACCATAATGCTCTTTATATTTTTTCTAAAGGGTACTTGGTGTATGATGTGTTAAGAGTGTTTTAAGTTTTTTGTCACTGTTTAGAGGGATACGGGGCTTGGGTGGTTGCATAATGATGAGAAATAATCAAGAGGGGTTTTATATAGATTTGTATGCAAATAAGTTTTGTCTTTTGGGCGGAGTAAAGAGCGTTTTGTATTTGCAAAAGGGCTTGGAGATGGGCAAATGATGTATATGCACCAATGTTTGCTTATTGTAGAATGGAATTTTCATATTAAAAGTTGGGTAATATGCTAATACTGTGCTTTATAAGGTCTGTAGGAAAGGTTATCTATTCTCTTGTATGAAGCTTAAGAAAAAACAAAAGAAGCTCTAAAGGAGGGGGCTATATGGAAACATATTGGAAAATTGTTTATGGTGTGTGGCTAGGTTTTTGCCTTTTGTATTTTGTTATGTATTTAGGAGTGGCTCATCAACCACATTTTTTTGAAGGACTTTTTGGGAGTATAGCATTAGCCATTATGCCTTATTTATGTTTTTTATGTATCTTTAAAATCCCTGTTGATTTTGCAGTTTGGTGCGATAAAAATAACCACAATATCAATGATTTTAAATTATTTTTTAAAAAATATGCGTTATATTTTTTTATTCCCATAATAGCATTTATGATATTTGTCGTTTTTAAAAATAGTGTTTTATCAGCGGTATTGCTTTGTGGTTTGCCATTTTTGTGGTTGTATGTTGTTTGGATAAAAAAGCTTGTGTTTTATTGTTTTAGAGATTGGTTATAGGGATAGGAGGAAATAAATGAGAGACAAGATTCTTGAGATGATAAAAGCACGAGGTGGAAAATATGACAAAATAGCTTGGATATTCCTAGCGATTGTAGTGGGTGTGTTTATCTATCGTTGGGTGCTTGGAAATGAGCTTATCAAAACTGTAGAGACTTCTAGTTGGGGCGATATTGAGGATTATAACCCCACAAAGGTTAAAACTCTTCTCTATTTGGGTGCAATGAAAGGTTTCAGAGAGACAGAGGAAAATTGGAATGCTCCATTTTATGGGTGGAGCGATTTGCATTTTTTGGTATGGAGAGGGGATTATGAGAATGTGCGGTTGTATTTGCAACTAGGAGGAGATGTCAATATTGAAAGCCTACATGGGCACTATGAAAGCCCACTGCACATCGCCTTAGAAGAAAAGAACAATGCTATGGTGCAATTACTCTTAGAATATGGTGCAAAGCCTGTGAATTGGTATCCGGGTGGGATTCATACACTTGGGTTGCTCCGCTATCCAGAAATAAGCGATAAAACGGCAAATCTCGTAATAGAGAAAGCACTGGAGAGCAAAAATGAAGAGGAACGCAACCATACGATCGTTTCGTATTTATGTCATTTACTGCCTGCAACATTTAAGTATTACGATAAGAGTCTCGTCCCATATCGCACTATCTGGCTTTTACTCAAACAAGATATAAAAAATCCGCAATCTTTCACTTGTCCAAATAGTACTAGAGTAGATTCTTTAGGTCCAATAAACTTCTTGCTACATTTTTTTAAATTGTATGCTAGTGGCGTAAGCAGGATATATGATATACAAGAGCTAGATAGTATAAATAGATTTCTTTTGCTCAAGGCAAAAGAGAATGGATGTAAGGAATGTATGACACAAATCAATGGGGAATCTCTTATACATTATCTTTTGAGACATATAGTGTGCAGAGACCGATTGCGGAAGCCTATTAGCAATGAATATCTAAACTATGAGCGGTATATGTTTGGTTTTTTGGAGTTTTTACTGCAAAATGGCAGTAATCCCAATGTGCTTTATAATGGGAAAACTCCTTTGCAGTATGCCAAAGAATGTGGCATTAAAGAAGTGGTGAGATTGCTGCAAAAATATGGAGGTCAATAGATACAATATCTAAGATAAAACTTAGAATCCAAAAAGAGCTAAAAACTTAAAAAGGTGAAATTATGGAAAATTACATAATAACCAAATAAAATATCAAATATTATTAATTAAGACAATGGAAATTTTACACCATAATATTACTAGAATCTAACCATTGTTTTTAGTTAGATTAAGAATTTTGCGAAATCCCCATTTACCCCTTGACTTAGACTAACTCTCATCTTTTATAATTGCATTGTATAGAATCTTTAAAGTATAAATGCTTTAACCACGTCGCATAATAAGCACAATATATGTGTTGTTTAGATTCCATTGAATTTTTTTAAGGAGGCACAATGGCAAAAAATCGGCGAGAGTTTTTGGGAAATTCATTAAAACTTGCTGGAGCTTCCCTTGCTTTTGTTGCATTTGATGATTTGTATGCTTTAGAGGCTACCACAAACACTATTTTACCTATCAAGGAGACAACAATGAATGAATTAACACCAACTGCTAAGGCAAATTTAGAGAGGCTTTTTGGCACAAGCACACTACCACAAGAGGATTTAGAGTTTTTCACAAATTACGCAAATTTCGCCTTCGATGAGGTATGGCAAAAATCAGAGCTAAAAGAGCATGAAAGACTTTTGATTATCCTTGCTTCTTTGGTGGCAATCCCAGCAAAAGAGGAGTTTGGGACAATGCTTAATGCAGCTTTGAATCTAGGGATAAACCCTATTGCTATCAAAGAGGTGGTGTATCAAGCCACGCCCTATGTGGGAATGGGTAAAATCGCTGAGATTGTAAGCCTTACTAACACAATTTTTAAGCAAAGAGGTATCAAACTACCTTTAGAATCTCAAGGCACGACAAATAGAGAAAATCGCAAACAAAAGGGTTTAGAAACACAAAGGGTGCTCTTTGGTGAGGGGATAGATAAATCCAATGCTGCCGCCCCAAGCGACCAAAGGCATATACGCGATTTTTTAAGTGCAAATTGCTTTGGGGATTATTACACACGCACAGGGTTAGAGCTGCAGTTTAGAGAGCTTATAACTTTCGTGTATATCGCCTCTATGGGCGGAGCAGAGCCGCAGCTAAGAGCGCATATCGCAGGGAATTTGCGTAATGGCAATGATAGGGCTAAACTCACTGCAGTGATTACAGCTCTAGTACCCTACATCGGCTATCCTAGAAGTCTCAATGCCCTAAGTGCGATAGATGAGATAGCAAAATAAGTGATTAGTGTGCAACCTTTTTGTGATTTTAAATGTGGAGATTGCTTACTATTTTATTCTAGTAAGTAGCTTTTTGGATTCTTTTGCCTTATAACAAAATATTTCAAAATTGCAAAATACTTCAAAATCATCTTTCTTTTAGTAGGGTTAAAAGCTACTTTTTTGACTCGGACTTTAGAATCTAAGCTATAAGTATCATATCAAAAACTACAAGGGAGAGTGCTACTACAAAAATTGTAATTTTATGTGGAGCGGTGGCACTGCCTTGTATGCTTATAGCAAAGAATCTGCCAGAGTGCAAAAGTGAGCAGGATAAAATAAAAGGCTGTATGTGGAGGGAACATTACACTAGTGGGAATCTAAAAAAGAAATCCCCTACAAAAATGGTAAAGTAGATGGCATTGTGAAAAAATACTCTGATGATAAAGACACAAAGCTTGATGAGGATATTCCCTATAAAAATGGCGAGGCAAATGGCATGGGTAAATACTATTACACAAGTGGCAAGATGTTGTGGGAAGTGCCATATAAAAATAGCCAAAAAGAGGGAGAGGGAAAAATCTATGAAGATAGTGGCAAACTCCTAGCAAGTATCACTTGGCAAGATAATAAGGCAATAAGTGGCAAATGTGCTAATGGCAAGGCATTTAGTAGTGAGAATCTCACTCTAATCGATAAGGATAGTGGTTTTAGGGTCCGCCCTGAACTCATAACGCCACTCTTTAAGATGCAAGAAATATGTCAATAGAGAATCTGTGAATATAAAATCTATGAGTAGGAAGTCTATTAAGAGAAAACCATCAACAAAAAACACGCACATGATGAATCTGCTAGTGCTAAATCTGGCCATAAGCCCTCAAGATTCACACAAGCTTTAAAGAGATTCACACACAAACTAAGACCAATAGGCGATAAATCCTGCTTTTATTCTAGCTTTATACCGCAGATTTGGGCTATGTCCTCATATGAAAAGAAGAATCTTTGAGACTAGACTTAATGGATTCCAATTCCTCATCATTAAGGGCTTTGTCATTACTACATGTAGCACTTATGGCTGTATCCTCTTGAAGTGTAATAGTTATGAGTAATTCCCATTTGGCATATGACCTTTCTGCATACCGACCATTTCGTCATTTTTATATAGAATCTCTGTCATAAGATTGCCATTTTCATAATACAACTTCCCAATACCATTTGTTTTGTCATTTTTATAGGGAATCTCTCTTCTTGAAAGCCCACTATGATTCCCAACATAGTTTGCAGGATTCCCACCATAGTAGTATGCTTTTTCCACACAACCTTTTATTTTATCCTCATCACTTTTACATTCAGGCAAATTCTCTGCCATTAAGGCAGTACCGCCAACCACACAAAGCCAAGATTTTTATAATTCTTGGCAGCATACGCTCCTTGTGAATTTTTAATTTGAATAATTATGGCTTAGATTCTAAGCTTACGATTTTAAGGTCCAAGATTCTAATTTGTAGAAAGAATCTAAAAAGTGGATTGTAAAAATACATTCCTAGATTCTACACCATAGATTCTAAAAAAAATCTAAATTCTAAAATAATAGATTCTATACAGACAAGGATTTTAATGGCAGATTTTGGGGATTCTCCTTACAAACCAAGTCAAGATGAGATTATTTATGAATTTAAGTATGCCTTTCCTAAAGGGACTTTGAATCGTATTGCAAGAATTATAGATAGAATTTGCTGCACTATTATATTGATAGCTTGTATAATTCTTTTAGATTTTTTTATCACAGAGATTTTGCTACTTGTCTCTCAAGCTGTCTCTATAAAAGATTTCTTACTCTTATCTTGTATGTTTTTGTTGCTATTTAGTCTTTTTACAATACTTATCTTGCATATATTACATAATCTCTTGCTTGCTCCTTGTGGCGAAATACTCCTAAGCCATAAGGGTATGTATATCAAAGGCACACATCAATTTAGCCTATGGAATAAACAAAGATTCTATAAATATGGAGATTTTGGAGTAAGGATAGACTCATATAGTTTATGGCTGACAAATAGAGTTTGGATATTTACTATTTATAACATACATAAAAAATATAGCTTTTTTGCAAGAGATACAGTCTCATTTACTATTGCTGAGAATAATGAGATTCAAGATATACGCAAGTTTTTAGCACTCTTGCGAGAAAAAACGCAAGAAGCACTAGAGGCACAAGGCAAAGCAGAATGCTATAATCTCAAAGAAAAAATACAATATAAACCTAGAAAGGATTTAAAATGGCAGATTTTGGGGATTCTCCTTACAAACCAAGTCAAGATGAGATTATTTATGAATTTAAGTATGCCTTTCCCAAAGAGACCTTGAATCGGGGTTTAGAGATTGTGGGCATACTCATTAATGTAGTGGCACTTTTGCTTGCTCCGATTCTATATGTTCTTTTGCTTGCGCTGGATCAAAGCCCTATTACACCTGTGCTATATGGTTTTATATGTGCTTTAATAGTTTGTGTTGCCTTACGCAATCTCTTTGTTGCTCCTCGTGGCGAAATATTCCTAACCAACAAGGGTATGTATATCAAAGGCGCACATCAAATTTTCCCATGGCATAAACAAAGATTCTATAAATATGGAGATTTTGGAGTAAGGATAAAATTACGGAGAGTGGGGCTGACAAATAAGATCTTGCTCTTTACTATCTATGATATACATACAGAATACAGCTTTTTTGCAGGAGGTGCAAGCTCATTTGCTATCACCCAAAACGATGAGATTCAAAATATGCGTGAGTTTCTAGCACTCTTGCGAGAAAAAACACAAGAAGTACTAGAAGCACAAGGCAAAGCAGAATCTTACAATCTCAAAGAAAAGATACAATACAAACACAGAAAGGATTTTTAATGGCAGATTTGGGTAATTTTCCATTTGATTCCTTATATTATCAACGAGAGAAGGCAAAAATAGAGAGTGAGCTACAAAAGCGATTATCTTTAGCGATAATAATGTGGCATTTTATGAGAAAAAGGGAAGTATAGAGATAAGTATCACAGCATTTTCGTTTAAGGGAAATGGTTCAGACATTGGTATGGCGACAATTAGCACTGTGTTTGCCTCTATCACGCAAGGGCTTGAGGCATTAGAGGCAAGGAATATTACGATAAGTGTCTGTCCTGCAGTATGCGTATGCCACGCACTCCTAGCATTTTTGTCAAACTCTACTAATGCCCCTATCATCTCTCGCCAAGGCTCTGTTTTAAACATCATAGAGACTTTGACCTTGCCGCTGAAATTTTGAGCATTACCCTCAAAGCCCCCTAACTCACCGCTTTTTGTGATTGTCTGTGAATCTGCCATAGCTACACCTCCTAATAGTGAAACAATACATAGTGCTTTTTTCATCGCATGCTCCTTAAACTAAAATATGAATCCAAAAGATTCACTAAAAGTATAAAGAATAAGAGCTACTCTAAGTCAAGAGAAAAATGAAAAAATTATAATAGTAAACATTTGTGGTGAATCATAATCTTATTGAATCATAATCGTATA